>JAYUAK010000060.1:0-5768 GCA_043741335.1 Actinomycetota bacterium | reverse complement strand
AGCGTCTTGCCCACGGAGCCGTGCGCCCCCAAGAAGGTAACGTCGACGGCGGGATGCGTCGCGAGCAGCCGGATGAGCTCGCCGCCGGCGAACCCCGAGGCGCCGAGCACCGCAATTCGCACATTTGCCGCCGTTGTCGCCATGACGGATAAGTATCCAGGGCGATGCATAGAACCGTCAACCGCGCCGACGCTCGGGCGTCGCTCCAGGAGGTCCGACGCATCGCTAGCCGGTGGGTCCACCTCCGGACATCGGAGAGCTTCCCTCTCCCCCGCGCCATCCACCCGGTAGCATCCGAACGTGGGATCGATCTGGACACGATAGGCGTGGCATCCCCTCGCTAACGCCTAGGTCGGTCGGGCCAAACTTGGAGGCGGCATGGAGAAGGTCGACTACGACGCACGCCTGCACGCCGTCTACGCCGCCGGCCGGCAGATGTCGCCCGATGCACTACAAACCTGGATGGAGGCGTTCGCTCGCCACCTGCCGGAGACACGGCCACTGGTCTGGCTCGACCTTGGCTCGGGTACCGGCCGCATGACCCCCTCGTTGGCGAGTGCCTTCGGCGGGCCCGCCCACGGAGTCGAGCCGTCAGACAAGATGCGTGCTCAAGCCCTTGCCCACGCTGGCCATCCCGCCGTCACGTATGCGGCTGGGTCTGCCGAGCACATCCCGTTGCCAGATGCCTCGTGTGACGCAGCCTTGGTGTTCTTCGTCTGGCACCACGTCGTTGATCGCGAGGGCGCCGCTCAGGAGTTGCGCCGGGTCGTCAAGCCGGGCGGCAAGCTCTTCGTGGGGGCGAACTTCTCCGACCGGATGTCTGATGTCTGGTGGTTCCGCCTCGTGCCCGAATGGAGGGAGGTCGACAAGGCGCAGTTCCGGTCCGAGGAAGAGGTGAAGAGTGACTTCGCCGGCGCCGAGTGGACGCTCGTCTCTCGTGATGACGCCACCTGGCTTCGCTCGGCGAACCTGGCCGAGGACTTCGAGAGGCTGAAGCTGCGTGCCGTCTCGGTCTTCGAGCACATGAGCGAGGAGGTCGTCGAAGCGGGCTTCGCCAGGATCGAGGCAGCGCTGCCCTCGCTCGGCGACGGGCCTCAATACGAGACCAGCGAGCTGCTCGTCTTCCAGCGCTAAGAGGCGGCCATCAAACTGAGGATCGCCGAAGGTTCAACTCGGTAGGCGCAGGCGATCACGGCTAGTGCTATCAATGGGAGGACGCTCCAGGTACCCATTGGAACACGTGGGCACTACGGTGAGACGGCCTTCGCTGCCGTCAACGTCCCGTTCCGCCGGGCGTTGGGCCGATCCGGCTCTGGCGATCGACCCGCGCGCCTTCCCGAGGTTCGACCGGAGCTCGTCGGCGCCGTTCGTGAGCATGGTGGCCGCGCGCGCCACCTTGTTCTCGACGACGGACTCGATCGCGTCGAGCGCCGAGGCAACCTCGGCGAGGCTGGACTGGACGTCGGCCGCGTCGCCGAATCGCTGCACCAGGCTGTAGAGGAACAACACGATGGGCAACGCCGACGAGTACGGCACGATCACGACGCTCTTCGCCCATGCATCGGCATGCGCGCGCTTCAGTACGGCGTAGGCCGCGTCTGGGATCGCCGCCACCGCGACCTGCGAGGTCACCGCGGGATCCAAGTACTGCGCGACCTCTTTCGCACGCAAAGCGACGGCACGCTCGACGTCGCGGGCGCACGCATCACGCGTGATCGGATCGTCGGCCGCTTCCAGCGCTTCAAGCTCGGCGAGCGCCGTCCACTTGGAGTCGATGGGAAGCCGACGCCCGTCGGCCAGCTGCAAGCCGAACTCCACGACCTTGCCGCCGACGCGAAGATCCGTGACGAGCATGCCCGGCGGCAGCTGCGCGAGATGCTCGCGAAGGACGTTCTCCCCCGCTCGGCCCTTGGAGGCGCCACCGGCCAGTACGGTCGACAGCCGCTTGATGACCTCGCGACCCTCGGTGTCGACCTGGCGACGTTCCTGCTCGCGCAGGCTCAGCTCTTCAAGTGCGCGGCGCGCGCCGTCGAGACCCGAGCGCAGTTGCTCGCCTGCCACGTCGCGGGTGACCGCTGCGTCTGCGATCCGGCGGAGCTCGGCCGATTGTGTCTCAAGCCGAGCCTCGACCACGGCGAGCGGTGTGTCGACCGGCGAGGCACCCCTCGCGGTGGGTTTGCGCAACACGACTATCGTGGCGCCGACGGCGAGGCCGAGCGCCAGAGCAACGAGCGCGATCCCGATCTGGTCCATGCCGGTCCTTTCGAGAGGGACGGAACGTCACTACCGTAACGACCGGCTCTGACACGAGGGCAGTAGGAAGTGTTGTTCAGCACAAGGTGATGCGTTTGGGCTACTGCACTGAAGGCAGGGCGGGGCCTGACCTGACAGAGAAGCTGAGATCCCAGTTCTCATCATGGTGGCCGTTGATCGATAGCAGCCATGAGTACCGACCGGGCGTCAGGGGTAGAGGACCCATGTTGATGGCGGTTGCGAGATCGATTGGCGTGCCAGGATCTACTCCCGGCGGTCTTCCAACCTCAAATTCGGCATCCAGCTCGATCCTGCCCTCGCCCTCTGGCGAGTCCGGGATCTGGACTGTGTGTCCGTCGGCGTCCACCAGCTCCAGATGCCAGCGATGCTTGCGATTGGTCTGGTCCCACGGGACGTCAATCTTGAAGGCAATCGCCATCGGGGCGGGCTCAGGACCTATGAGAGACCAACCCGCGCCAAGGATGTACAGCTTGTTGTTCACGGCCTGCGCGGAATCGCACAGGAGTATCGTGACTTTCATGAAGCCTGTGCAACCTCTTCAGGAATCGGCTCGGCGCGCTCGGAGACCTTGCGAAACTCTCCGTGGTCGAGTTCGAACCTGAACGTGAAGGCGGTGTCGCCAAACCCCCACGTTCCCATCTCGTGGAGCCAGGTGGGGCTACCCGAAATCTCCATCCACCGCAGACGGACGGGTACGCGCTCCTCCCACATCTTGAAAACCTGTTCGTCGGTCAGGTCGTTCTCATCCTCCGGCCACTGATCGCTCGTCATGGCGTCATTCTCCTTCTCGCCGTCTTGCAGTCCCACACACCATCATCCTCGTTGTAGGGCTTGAGTATGGCGATGATCGTGTGCCCTTCGTATGTGTCTCCAATCACGAGTAGCCGTCTGCCGTAGATCGGATGGTCGTGCCACCCTGCTTCCGTGTAGTGGCCGAAGGAAACGGCCTCGGACACCTCGTCGGGGGTGAGCTGATGCTTGGTTTTCAGCTTTTCGACGCATGCTTCCGTGAATCGGATCTCGGCGATCCATGGGACTGCCCCAGGTTTGGTTGCCTCCCGATGTGTGAGGATTCGTCCTCGCCGGAAGGAAGGTCACCATGCCCAAAGCGTTCCCCCTGGAGTTCCGCCGTGACGTCGTCGCGGTCGCCCGCAAGCATGAAGCTCCGCTGTCGCAGATCGCGAAAGACTTCGGGGTCTCCGAAGCCTGTTTGCATCGGTGGCTGAAGCTCGAAGACATCGAGGACGGCCTCCGTCCCGGCATCACCCAGGCCGAAGCCGCCGAGATCCGTGAGCTCAAGAAGCGCAATCGTCTCCTCGAACAAGAGAACGAGGTCCTTCGCCGAGCCGCGATCTACCTCGGCCAGGGGCTCAACCCAAAATGAACTACCCGCTGGTCCGTGACCTTGCCGCTGGCGGGATCCCCGTCGTGGTGACCTGCCGGGTGTTGGGGTTCTCACCCCAGGCGTTTCGCAAGTGGCGATCGAACCCGGTCTCAAGCCGTGACTGGTCAGACGCGCACCTCGTCGATGCCGCACGCCAGATCCATGCCGACGATCCGACGTTCGGCTATCGGTTCATCGCCGACGAGCTCGCCGCAGAACACGGCATCACCGCGAGTGAGAACCGGGTGCATCGCCTGTGCCGGCAACACCGGATCGCCTCGGTGCTCAAGCCCGGGCCAGCCGTGCACGACGATCTGGTGAAGCGGATCTTCACCGCCACCGGACCGAACGAGCTGTGGCTCACCGACATCACCGAGCACCCGACCGGCTGAGGGCAAGCTCTACCTGTGCGCGGTGAAGGACGCCTTCTCCAACCGGATCGTCGGCTACTCGATCGATTCACAGATGAAGGCCTCACTCGCGGTGGCTGCGTTACGCAACGCGATCGGGCTTCGCAGTCCCGTCGGCGCCGTCGTGCACTCGGACCGGGGCAGTCAGCTTGGGTTCAAGGGGTCGTCGCAACACTGTCGTTTTGCCCGGACTGTAGAAGTTCGTCGAGGGCTTCGGCGGGGGTGCGCCAGCTCAGGGTCTTGCGTGGCCTGCTGTTGAGAGCGGCGGCGACCGCGCCGAGCTCGTCGGGTCCGTGGCGGGAGAGGTCGGTTCCCTTCGGGAAGTATTGGCGCAACAGTCCGTTCGTGTTCTCGTTGGTGCCGCGCTGCCAGGGGCTCTGGGGATCGCAGAAGTAGACGGCGAGGCCGGTATCGATGCGGAGTTGGGCGTGCTGGGCCATCTCCTTGCCGCGGTCCCAGGTCAGCGAGCGGCGCAGCTCGGCAGGCAGTGATGCGATCATGGATGCGATGGCGTCTCGGACGGCCTCGGCACCGTAGCCGGACAAGGCCGGTCCGTTCTTGACAGGTGGCTTGATGCCGTAGCCTTCCATGCGAGGCAGGTGCAGCAGCATCGTGAACCGGGTGCTCCGCTCGACCAACGTTCCGATCGCGGAGCGGTTCAGGCCGATGATCAGGTCACCTTCCCAATGCCCGGGCACGGCATGGTCGGCGACCTCGGCGGGCCGGGCGCTGATCATGACCTCGGGTGTGATGAAGCCGTCGCGGCGCTGCCGGGAACGGGCACGAGGCACGCGCAAAGCCCGGCCGGTGCGCAGACACGCGACCAATTCGCGTTTCAGTGCGCCGCGTCCTTGCACGTAGAGCGCCTGGTAGATCGCCTCGTGCGAGATCCGCATGGACTCATCATCGGGGAAATCCACTGGTAGCCGTCGGGCGATCTGCTCCGGGCTCCACGAGTTCGCCCATCTGCGGTCCTGGCGGCGACCGCGGCGGCGTCCGTTCCACCGGGTCTGGGGCCCCGGCACCGGCTTGCCGTCGGGCGTGCAGATCTCCCCAGCCAGGCGGTCCTGCACGTAGTCGCGCAGAGGATCGTTCGCGGCCAGCTTCGCCGCCTTCGGTCGCGCCGCTCGACGATCCCGATGCCACTGCGCCACGCTCGCCCGATACTCGAGCTTCCCGCCCCGCGTCTCCGTGTTCCGACGCAGCTCGCGCGAGACCGTCGATGGCGACCGACCCAGATGCTGCGCGATCTCTCGCACTCCATAGCCGTAGGCCCGACAGATCGCGATCTCCTTCCGCTCCCCGAACGAGAGATAGCGGCCAGACTGCGGTTCGAAGCTCGATGGTGGCATCCCCCCAGCCTCACGGAACCACCGGGACCCGACCGCAGGCGACACCCCTGACTCGACCCCGGCAGCCTCACTGGTCGCACCCCGGGCGACCGCCGCCCAAAAGCGCTGCCGATGCTCCCGACGCGCAACAGGCGGCCGGCCCGGCGGCCGCATCGCCGGTCTCCCCGCCGCTGCAGCTGTCCAACCTTGCGGCCGGCCCATCGCAACACCTCCCTCTCAAGGTGTTGCGACGACCCCTTGAACCCAAGCTGGCTTCCCCGGTCCGAGTGCACCACGGCTCCGAGTGGGCTGCGCAGGCTGATCGCGTTGCGCAGGGCCGAAGTGGCCAGGGACGCCTTCATCCGTGAA
>JAYUAK010000059.1:0-2419 GCA_043741335.1 Actinomycetota bacterium | reverse complement strand
GGACGAGCCCGACGAGCTCAACGAGAAGCTGATCTGCCAGCCCTGCGACAAGCTCGTCGACGTTGCGGACTGGAAGATGGCCTGGGATTTCTTGATGTCGCTGCCCGAGATCACGACCGGCCCGAGCTTGTACTTCGTCTGACCGTCTCCCCCGAGGTAGACGACGTCTTGTTTCTTCAACGCGTCGAACGAGCACACCTTCGTTTTCTGCTCGGCCGTGGTCGCACAGGTGAGCGGGAGTGACGCGTAGGTCGGATCGTTCGGCGGGATGACCGCCTGAACCACCCGTTCCTCGAGGCGGGCCGTTTGGCCAATCACTTCGAGCAAGTGCGACTGACCCGTCGCGTGCTGTTGGTTGGTGGCGTCCTGCCGGTTCAGGAAACAGCCCAGGTTCTTGCTCCCCGAACTGATCACGCAGAAGACCTGTGTCTCGTGGGTCGCCGACAGGCCCGAAAGCGCCGTCTCCGCATCGGTCTTCGCCGGGAATCCGCATGGCAGCGCTCCCTGCGTGCTGTAGCTGAAGACGAGTTGTGAGAAGGCACTCGGCGACGGCGAAGGAAGCGGCGAGGGGGTTGCGCTCGGCGTCGGACTCCCCTTCCCACCGCCCGGCGAGGGAGTGGGCGTCGGGGTCGGGCTGGGACTGGGGGCCGGCGGTGTGATCGTTGCGGGTGCCAGCAGACAATAGGAGTGGACCGTGGTCTTCGAGGTGAGCCCCTTCTGAGCCGCGTTCGCCTTGTCCTGCATCGGGAAGCACCCAAACGTGGCACCGGTTGAGTCGGTGAGGCAGTAGGGACCGGGAGCCGGTTTGGGGGAGCCAGACGGCGTCGTGCTAGGGGTCGCCGTCGGACTGGGAGTCCCGCTCGGGGTTGGCGACGCCTTGGGCTGCACCGTGATCCCCGTCCGCGCGGTATCCGCCTCGGCTGGCGTACCGAAGCACAGGCTCTGATCCAGCACGTTGCCCTTCGCGTCCGCCACACAGACCGTCTGCGGCTCCGGCACAACCGTGATCTCTGCGAGCGCCTTCTCTGCGGCCGCCTGATCCGTCGCGCAGCCGTAGCTCTTGCCGTCGGACGCCGTGATGCACCACTGGTCCTTCGCCTGCGTCCGGATCGTGCCGGGCGCGAGACCCGGGAGCTGCACCTCGATGTTGTTGCCCGCCAGCGAGATCTGGGGCTCGCCGACGCCGAACGCGTCCACGCGGTTGCGGATGTTCTCCAAGGCTTGATTCATCACGGTGTCGCTCGTTCCGCTGGGCGCCGAGAGGATGACCGAGAGGCCCCCTTGCAGATCGAGCCCAAGCGTCGGCTTCAGGCTCCCAGTCGCGAATCCCACGACCGAGGCGATAACCAAGATCGCGACGAACCCGATCGACAGCCAGAGATTGCGGGTCCCCTTCACGCGAGCTCAGCCCCGTTGATCGTGAGGCGAAACCGAGCATCCAGTTGTTCGGCGGCGTGACGACACATCTGCATCCTGCCCAGGAAGATCTCGAAGTACTCCATGACTTGACTGATCCCGGTGTCGATCGTCAGCTCGAGCGTGACGGTCCGGGCGTCAGAGTCTACCCGGAGGAACGATTGTTCAACGGCGGAGTTCACGCGATCGTGGATGTCGACCGCGACCTGTCCGGGGCGCCTGACGCGACTGCGGTGGACGTCGGATTTGTCGGCCAAGATCACGGCAGCCGACATCGGCGACACCGCGTAACCGTGATCCTCTTCGTGGTTGGCCACCGCCGCCATGATCGCGGCGAGGTCGTTGCCGGCAGCTCGATCCTTCAGCGCTTGGTAGACGAGAACCGCGCCAGTCTGGGCGTGCGACTCGCGGGTGAGCATGTTCCCGACGTCGTGGAGGTAGCCGGCGACGCAGGCCAGGTCCGCCTCGCGCTCGCTGAATCCCAACCGATGGAGCACTTGATACGAGATGTTTGCGACCAAGTTCGCGTGGCGAAAGCCATGCTCGGTATAGCCCATGCCTTCCATCACGCGGTCGGCAGATGCGATGAAGAGCGACAGCTCGGTGTCGGCTTGAACGTCCGCGAGGGTGATGGATGCCGCCGCCTGCTCGGAGGCGATCGAGGGATCGGGCGCGTCCCCGGGCTCGCCGGCCTCGCTCACGAGAACTGCGGGTCCTGGTCCTGGTCCTGGTCCTCGTCCTCGGACTCGTAGTCCGCATCGTCCTCGATGAGCCGGCGCGCGATCCCGGACTTGACCATCCTGATCCGCGTACCGGGAGCGATCTCCACGGTGATCGTGCCTTCATCGTCGTCCATGTCGGTGATCGTTCCGAAGATGCCGCCGGTCGTCATGATCTCGTCGCCGACCTCGACGGCGCCCACGAGCGCCTGCTGCGCGCGAACCCGTCTCTGCTGCGGCCGGATGAGCAGGAAGTAGAAGACGCCGCCCATCAGGACGAGCGG
>JAYUAK010000058.1:0-5782 GCA_043741335.1 Actinomycetota bacterium | reverse complement strand
TCTCGCCGGGAAGCGCGATCACGCGTTTGATGAAGTCGTCGTCGATCGGACGCACCACGCCGAGCCCCTCGCCCAGCCAGTGGACCAACCCGCCCACGATCCCCCGGTCCTGCGGCGTAGGCGTCGGGTCGGCGAACACGATGATGTCGCCGCGCTCGATGTCGCCGAACCGATAGGCGAGCCGGTTGACCAGGATGCGATCTCCCACCTGGAGCGTGGGCACCATCGAGCTCGACGGGATGAAGAACGCCTGGATCAGGAACGACTTGATGACGATCGCGATGACGAGAGCCGCGATCGTGAGAAGGCCGAACTCCCGGAGGAAATGCCAGCCCGCAGCGCCGTCGTGGTGCGCGTGGGGTGTGGAAGAGCCCAGAAGTTCTTGGTCGTTTGGACGGGACACGGTCGGTTCCGCGAGCGGTTCGGGCGATCCTGGGCGATCGCCCACCGGCTCAGGCCTCGGCCTTCTCCTCCGCCTCTTCGGCGGTCGCTTCGGCCTGGGCGTCGGACCCGTCGTCCGCCGGCTCTTCGGAAGCCTCCAGATCGGGTTCGTCGACCTCTTCGTCGGCCGCCGGCTGCTGGGCGGCGAGCGCCGCCGCCGCCAGTGCCGCCAGCTTCACGTCGTCCAAGCGACGCTCCTTGATCCGGGCTTTCTTGCCGCGCAGCTCGCGGAGGTAGTAGAGCTTCGCCCGGCGGACCCGGCCGCGACTGACGATCTCGAGCTTCGCGATCGAGGGTGAGTGCACGGGGAACGTTCGCTCCACGCCGACCCCGAACGAGATCTTGCGAACGGTGAACGTCTCGCGCAGCCCGCCATTCTGGCGGCGGATCACCACGCCCTGGAACACCTGAACCCGCTCGCGATTCCCTTCAACCACCCGGACGTGCACCTTCACGGTGTCGCCGGGGCGGAACTCCGGGATATCCGAGCGCAGATAGGCCTGCTCGATGAGATCGGTCTTGTTCACAGCGGTGGTGGAGTGTACCAGCGGGTCTCAGCGCGACCCGTTGTCCAGCAGGTCGGGGCGGTTGCGGCGCGTCTTGTCGATCGCGGCCTCGCGGCGCCAGCGTTCGATCTCGACGTGGTTGCCGGACAGCAGCACCTCCGGCACCTCCATGCCTCGAAACGTCCGGGGGCGGGTGAAATGTGGATGGTCGAGCAACCCATCTTCGCCGAACGAGTCGCGTTCGTGGGACTCTTCTTTGCCGATCACGCCAGGGACAAGCCGCGTGACGGCTTCCAGCACGACGAGCGCCGCGATCTCTCCCCCCGAGAGGACGTAGTCACCCACGCTCAGCTCCTCGGCGGCGAGTCCCTCGACCACGCGCTCGTCGATGCCTTCGTACCGGCCGCAGACCAGGACGAGCGAAGGCTCGAGGGCGAGCTCGCGGACGAGCGCTTGGTCCAGTCGCTTCCCCGCGGGCGAGAGCAGGAACGTTCGCCCACGATCGGCCCCGAGCGATTCCACGGCGGCGAAGAGCGGTTCCGGCTTCATCACCATGCCCGGGCCGCCGCCGAAGGGCTCATCGTCGACCTGGCGGTGCGGGTCCTCGGCGAAGTCGCGGAGGTCGTGCACGTGAACGTCCAGGATCCCCGCGGCGATCGCCCGTCCCAGGAGGCTCTCCGCGAGTGGGCCGGAGAAGAAGCCGGGGAAGATCGTGAAGATGTCGACGCGCACTCCGCGAGGCTAGCAGCGGCACGGGCGACAACGGCCCGCGTGATGCCATCACGGCGTCTCGGTGACGGGCATCACGAGGCATGACGCGCACGGTTGCGCTAGCGTCCGCCTCCGGAGGTGATGGTGGTCCGACCCCGCAACAGGCGTGTCGTTCGCGTCGACGCGATCGTGAAGGAACGGCTCGCGGCGACGCCGGCCGGTGACATCGACGTCTGGTCGCTGCTCGCCGAGGCCCTGCGGCGCCCCGAGCCCGAGGAGGACGGCGGGTTGTGGGATCTCATCGATGAGCGAACCGACCCCGCTCGCTTCCGCCCGAAGCTCGCCGACGACATCGAGGTGAAGCGCTTCCCGCTTCGGTGGGGCAACGATTACGCCATGGTGGCGAACCCTCGGGCGATGCTGTTCTTCCGACTGGAACCGTGGGAGGCGGATCTCCTCGATCTGATGGACGGCAGCCGGACGGTGGCCGACATCATCGTCGAGCGCCTCGAGGACCAGGGCGACCTCGATGCGGGTGCCGCGACCGGGCTGGTGATGGCGCTGCAGAGCGGCGGCTTCCTCGACCCACATCCTCCCGACGTCGAGGAGGCGCTGAAGGATCACCTGGATCCTGCGACGCCGGCTCGCCGGAAGCTCCGAACGTTCATGAAGACGCTCTCCATCGACTGGAGCGGCGCGAACCGACTCGTGAGCTGGTGGTACCGCCGTGTCCTCCGGCGGTTCTTCACCACCGCCGGGGCCGTCCTCGCCGGTCTCGTCGCCGCAGCGGGGTTGGTGTCGTTCATCGCGATCCAACATGGAGGGCGATTCGAGCTGGGTGGCGACTCGGCCCCGGCCGAGTCGTTGATCCTCCTGGGCCTCTCATTCGTGTTGACGTTCGCGCACGAGCTCGGACACGCGGTCGTGCTCACGCATTACGGCCGCCGCGTGAAGAGCGCGGGCTTCATGATCTACTTCGGGTCGCCCGCGTTCTTCGTCGAGGCCTCGGACAGCCTGATGCTCGACCGGGGCAAGCGGATCGTGCAGTCGTTCGCCGGCCCGTTCGCGGAGCTGGTGCTGGCGGGGGTGGCCTCGCTCTACCTGCTCGCGTTCCCGGAGAGCCCGATCTCGGGTGTGTTGTTCAAGTTCGCCCTGCTGAACTACTTCGTCATCTTCTTGAACCTGATCCCCCTCCTGGAGCTGGACGGGTACTGGATCCTCTCGGATCTGATCCAGGTGCCAGACCTGCGGCCTCGTTCCCTGGCGTTCATCCAGCGGGACCTGTGGCACAAGCTCCGAACGCGGGAGCGCCTCACGCCGCAGGAGCTGGGCCTGGGTCTGTACGGACTGATCGGGATCGTGTTCACGATCGTGTCGCTGTTCACCGCCTACTTCTTCTGGAAGGAGATCTTCGGCGGACTGATCTCCTCCCTCTGGAACGGCGGGATCATGTCGAGGCTCCTGCTGATCGTCGTCTCCCTCTTCTTGGCGGGACCGGCGCTCCGGGGCGCGATCTCGCTCGGGCGGGTGATCGGACGCAGGCTGAAAGCGGTCTGGCGTCGGATCCGGTTCCGGACCGAGTCGAAGTGGCGAGTCGAGGCGGCCGAGCTGATCGACGCGCTCCCCGTCTTCGACGACCTCCCGGTCGACGTGCTGAACGACCTCGCCGGTCGCGTGAGCCTTCGGAGCATCCGGCCACTGCAACCCGTGTTCCGCCAAGGCGACCGGCCGGTCAGCTTCTTCGTCGTGCGTTCGGGCCGGATCGGGATCGAGGAGGAGCATCACGAGAGCGGCGACACGCAGATCCTCCGGGTCCTCACACGCGGAGACTCCTTCGGCGAGCTGGGCTTGCTCGAGGCGGCACCGAGATCGGCCACGGCCAGAGCCATCGACGAGGTCGAGCTCTTCGAGATCGAGAAGGGCACCTTCGACCGTCTGCTGGCCGACTCGATCCATGCCCCCGATTTCGGACCGACCATGGCGACCTTGGCGGAGCTCCGCGAGCTCCCGGCGTTCGCCGGATTGGGCTCGGCGGGTCTCGCCCAACTGCTCGAACACGGGAAGTGGATCACGGCCGCCCCGGGCACCGAGGTGATCGTGCAAGGTGAGGAGGCGGATGCTTTCTATGCGATCCGCTCGGGCCAGGTCGACGTCGTGCTCGACGGGAACGTGATCGCCACGCTCGGTCCGGGCGCGCATTTCGGCGAGATCGCCTTGCTCCGGTCTTCGCCTCGAACCGCGACGGTCGTCGCTCGCACACCGCTGCGCGCGTTCCGGTTGGACCGAGAAGGCTTCGACGGCGTGATCGCGGACTCGTTCCGCCGTGGGTCGCTGAAGACGGCCTCCGGTCGAACGTGGCAGCATTAGCGGTCACGACGAGCGAAGGGGACCGCATGGATTGCTGGCACTGCCGCCGCACCTCGGTCGGAATCTGCCGTTTCTGCGGACGCGGGGTGTGCGAGGACCACGCCCAGACGCAGCCGTACATCTTGGAGCTGTTCAAGACCACCGACGTGTCCCGCGTGCTCGTCGTCGAGGACGCCCTGTATTGCGGGACCTGCTCCCCGCGTCCCGACCCCGTCGATATGCCCGAGCTCGATGTGTGACGTACGTCACATCTCGACGTGACGGACGTCACCAACGCGCTTGTGACGAACGACACGTCGATCTGGTGACGCAGGTCAGCAGCGCATCCGAGCCGCGGGTGGAAGATTCGGCCATCGAAAGACGGCCCACACCGAGACCCGGAAGGGTCCGAGACCGACGGAGGAGGTGACACCCCGATGGCGGAGAAGAGGATCTCACCGAAGGCTCCCGAGGGCGCAAGGACCGCTGAAGAGCCCGCCGCTCGCGTGACCAAGAAGCAGACCATGAAGAAGTTGAGCCACAAGAAGTTGTCCCACAAGAAGCTGAGCCACAAGAAGCTCGCGAAGTAGGGTCAGCTGCTCCGAACGTTCGAACGGGCCCGGTTATCCGGGCCCGTTCGCTGTTCCGCATCGTCAGGAGACTCCGGTCCGTGACGAACAGCACATCGATCGGGTCCTCCGCGACACAGCCAGATGATCCCTGGCCGATGAGGATGACGGTGATGAGCCGAGGGGAGGGGGTGATTCGAGATGGCGGAGAAGCAGATCACACCCAAGCGCCCCAAAGCCGACGCGCCGAAGGACGTCGATCGGACGGCTGAGCGCAAGAGCCTGAAGAAGCTGAGCCACAAGAAGCTGTCCCACAAGAAGCTCAGTCACAAGAAGCTCGCCAAGTAGCTCGATCCGCTCCGAACGGGCCCGGGCTCCGGGTTCGTTCGCTGTTTCCGCCTGGTGGCCTCCGCGAGGTAACGCGACTACCCTACGCGGGATGTCGCCGTCGGCCAGCAAGACCGCCTCCCTCCAAGCCGCTCTCACCGCATCCCCCTACCTCGCCGGTGTGCCCAAGGGCGCGGTGAAGGATCTGGCGGAGTCCTGTCTCGTCCGTCACTACCGGCGTGGCACCTATCTCTGTCATCAGGGCGACCCGACCCCCGACGTCTTCTTCCTACTCGAGGGCAGGGTCGAGATCAGCTCGGTCGCGGCCAATGGGACCCGCGTACTGCACGCGACGCTCGACACGGCGCAGTTCCTGGGTGAGCTCGGCGTCCTCGGGGACATCCCTCGAACGGCGAGCGCGTTGTCACTCGAGGACGTCGTCGTGGCCGTCGTGGCCGGCGAAGACTTCCTGTCGTTCTTGACGCGCGAACCCGCCGCGTCGCGCAACGTGCTCCGGGCGCTGGCCCGGCAGGTCGACGCGGATCAGAGCCTCGTGGACGACCTGCTGTTCCTCGACCTGAAAGGCCGTGTGGCCAAGCGGCTGCTCCAGCTCGTCACGCCGAGCCTCGACGATCTCCCGGAGAACCTGTCGCTCGTACCACTCGTGACGCACGCGGACCTCGCGAGCCTGTGCGGCGGCAGCCGCGAGAACGTGACGCGCGTGCTCTCGGAGTTCCAGCGACGGGGACTGATCGAGCGCGACGGCCGCCGCTACGTCCTCAAGAAGGTCGACGCACTGGCGAAGCTCGCCAGCCTCTAACCGACCGAGTCGTCGGGCGCCGTGAGGCCCGGGATATCGCGAACGAGCACACGTCCCGCCGC
>JAYUAK010000057.1:0-2423 GCA_043741335.1 Actinomycetota bacterium | reverse complement strand
GGGGCCCCACAGGCCACCGGCCTGCGCGGCCCCATCCCCACACGTCCTGACGACCCCGACGAGCGCCTCGCGATCACGCACAACGGTGGATCCAGGCTCAGGCGTGCACCGGCGCCGCCGGGTCGATCAGCCCTTCTGCTTTGAGGTCGATCCAGAGGGAGGGCGGTACGTCTTCCTCGATCGCGGCGAGGTTCTGCGCGACCTCGGTTGGAAGCGCCATGCCCGGGATGACCGAGACGACCGCTGGATGGGCCAGCGGGAACTGCAGCGCCACGGCCTGCAGCGACACCCCGTGGGCCCGGCACACCACCTCGATCCGGCGGACCTTGTCCAGGATGTCGTCGGTTGCGACCTCGTAGCGATAGTGCGCTCCCGGGACGGCTCCCGTGGCGAGGATGCCGGAGGCGAACGGGGCGCCGATGACAACAGAGACGTTGTCGTCAATGCAGCGCTGCATGCCTGTCCCGAGCGACGACTGGTCGAGCAACGTGTAGGGCATCGCGACGATGCAGAAATCGAGCGGCACCAGCGACGCCAACGTTGTGAGCGACTCCGTCGCGTTCAGGCCCATGCCGATGGCCTTGATCTGCCCGGTCGACTTGAGCTCTTCGAGCGCCCGGATGCCGGACTCGGCCATGTCCTTCATCCGGGCAGCGTGGTGTTCCCCATGATGGACTAGCTCCGGATCATGGATGAGCAACGCATCGACAGTGTCCAGGCCGAGCCGCAACAGGCTTTGTTCATAGGACCGCATGATGCCGTCATAGGAGTAGTCGACGACCATCTCCATGTGCAGCCCACCGGCCCACGGCGCGCGGTCGAAGGTCGTCGGATCATTCGGACGGAGGAAATATCGACCTATCTTGGTCGTGAGGACGAAGTCGCCGCGCTTCTGGGTGCGGAGGAACCCGCCGGTCCGGTGCTCGCCGAGGCCGCGCCCGTACCACGGGGCCGTGTCGTAGAAGCGGATGCCGCCGTCCCACGCCGCCTCGAGGGTCGCGCGGGAATGCTCCTCGGACACAGGTTCGAAGAGCTCGCCCAAGGCGACGGTTCCAAGGCCGACCGGTGGCACGGACAGCGTCGTGGAGCCGACCGGGCGACGGGAATCAAGCGAGATGGTCATCGAGATCAGCCCTCGTCAGTTGATCGAACCAGGAGTGGAATCAGCGCGCCCACGTCCCTCGGATGCTCGTCGAGCGGGCGCGAAATCTATTCATCGTATGCATAACTATACGCGGCGGCAATCTGGCAGGAGCGCAGCAACCGACTCGACGACCCAGGTCGGTCGGTCGGTCGGGGCCGCGTTCGACCAGGCCGCCAGCGTCGTGTCCCCCGTGAGCACGAGCACGGAGTCCATACCCGCCCCGACTCCCATGGCAATGTCGGTGCTGAGCCGGTCACCCACCATCACACACTGTCCAGGCGCCAGATCGAGGCGCGACAGCACCGTCCGCGCCATCAACGCGCTTGGCTTGCCGACGTTCATCTCGCACTTCACTCCGGTGCAGGCTTCGATAGCCGCCACCACGGCCGCGGCGTCGGGCTCGCCCCGACCCCCGGGCATCGGGCAGTACGGATCGAGATTCGTCGTCACGAGCGTCGCCCGCCGGTGCCGCCAGAGAGCGTCGAAGGCGATCTGAAGCTTGCGGTAGTCAAACCCGCGGTCGTAGCTGGCTACGACGATGTCGATCTGCTCCGGATCGTCGGTCAGCCGCAGTCCCGCCGTCTCGAGAACGCGGCACAGCGGAGCCTCGCCGATGACGAAGAGCGCCGCCTGCGGATGCTCGGCCAGCAGCCAGTCCCGGAGCGTGATGGTCGGATTGATGATGTCGTTCGTCTCGGCGTCGATACCCAGCCGCACGAGCTTGGCGGCGTACATCTCGGGATCGCGCGTCGGGTTGTTGGACACGAAGACCGTCTTCGACCCGAGCTCGCGCAACCGGGCCACGGTGTCCGCCGCGCCCGGGAGCAACTCGTCTCCGAGATAGATCGTCCCGTCGAGGTCGAAGATGTAGCCGTCATAGATCCGTTCCGGGGATCGGAGGTAGGGCGCCACGGTCGCGGGGTGGTCGTCGGCGCTCAACGGGGCATCTGCTCCAGCTCGGCAACAAGCTCGAGGCAGTGCTGCTCCTCATGCGCGGCAGCGGTCAGGCCGTGGTCGTGGAAGCGATTCGTGGACAAGACGTCTAGTACCGCGTCACCGTGCGGCTGCAGCGCTGATCGCGGGGCTCCAGAGCTTAACGAGGTTCGGGGCCGCTTGGTGAGGGCGAATGCCGTCGGTACCCGAGTCCCGCACTTCAGCCGCGGCTCGCTACAGGCAAGGGGAGCGTGCTCGTGCCGCCCTGGTCCGCTGCGAGCAGATGCTGTGCCGTTTCGACGTTGGTGACCAGGATGTTTATCCACCCGCCGACGAGAGCCGCCCG
>JAYUAK010000056.1:0-5817 GCA_043741335.1 Actinomycetota bacterium | reverse complement strand
GTCGCGGGCGACACGTCCACGCGGCAGGCGCTCATCACCGGCGACACCGTGAACGTGGCTGCGCGCCTGGAGCAGGGAGCGCCGCCGGGGGAGGTGTTGATCGCGGAGTCGACCGCGCGTCTGGTCCGCGACGCCGCGGTGCTCGAGCTGGTCGAGCCGCTCCAGGCGAAGGGCAAGGCCGAGCCGGTGGCCGCGTTCCGGTTGGTGGATGTACACGCCGGCGCGGCGGGGACCGCCCGGCGGATGGACTCGCCGCTCGTCGGGCGCAGCCGTCCGCTGGGCCAGCTCCGTCAGGCCTTCGACGAGGTGAAGAGCGACCGGGTCTGTCACCTGTTCACCGTCCTAGGGCCCGCCGGGGTGGGGAAGTCCCGTCTCGTCCAGGAGGCCCTCGGCCAGCTCGATCCCGACGCGATGGTGCTGCGCGGCCGGTGCCTCTCCTATGGCGAAGGCATCACGTACTGGCCGCTGATCGAGGTCGTGCGCGACGCGCTCGGTGCAGCGAACGTCGAT
The DNA here is from genome assembly GCA_043741335.1 of Actinomycetota bacterium. Classification (GTDB taxonomy): domain Bacteria; phylum Actinomycetota; class UBA4738; order UBA4738; family HRBIN12; genus JBBQVZ01. The sequence goes on along the minus strand of JAYUAK010000056.1, from coordinate 5,307 downwards.
GACGTGGAGCTCGGCGCGGCGATCGCCGCGCTGATCCCGTCGGATCCCGCTGCGGACGAGATCTCCGCGCGGGTGGCGTCGCTCGCCGGTGGCGGCACCGGACTGTTGGCGACCGCGGAAGAGATCGGTTGGGCCGTCCGTCGGTTCCTGGAGGGGCTGGCACGCGAACAGCCCGTGATCGTGGTCCTCGACGACATCCACTGGGCCGAGCCCAGTTTCCTGGATCTGGTGGACCAGCTCACCGATTGGAGCCGGGACGCGCCGATCCTGGTGATCTGTATGTCGCGACCTGAGTTGCTGGAGACGACGCCCGGGTGGGGCGGCGGCAAGCTGCACGCGACCACCGTCTCGTTGGAGCCGCTCTCATCCGATGAGGTCGAGCACCTTGTCGAGAACTTCCTGGCGGGTGGCGAGCTCGACGACGCGCTCCGCCACCGGATCCACGACGCGGCCGGAGGGAACCCGCTCTTCGTCGAAGAGACGCTCGCGATGCTCGTAGACGACGGTCTGTTACGGCTCGAAGGCGGTCGGTGGGTGGCCACCGGCGACCTGGACGAGGTTGCCGTGCCGCCCACCATCCAGGCGCTCCTGGCGGCACGGTTGGATCGGCTCGAAGACGCCGATCGCATGCTCCTGGGCCGGGCCGCGATCATCGGTCTCTCGTTCTACCTGAGCGCCCTTCGGGAGCTTTCGCCCGAGGCCGAGAGGGACGACGTCCCGCAGCGCGTTCGGCAGCTCCTCCGGCGGGATCTGATCCGTCCCGACGCATCCGACATCGCGGGTGAAGAGGCGTTCCGTTTCCACCACGTGCTGCTCCGCGACGCGGCCTATCAGATGTTGCCGAAGGAGACGCGGGCGGACCTGCACGAGCGGTTCGCGGGCTGGCTCGGCGCGCGTACGGACCTGGCCGACCTGGACGAGTTCGTGGGCTACCACCTGGAGCAGGCGCACGGGTTCCGGATGGAGCTCGGGCCCGAGGACGACGACGCCCGATCGATAGCCGCGCGTGCTGCCGAGCGCTTGGCGTCCGCCGGGAAGCGCGCGAGCGACCGCGGCGACTTCCGGGCGTCGGAGACCCTCTATCGACGCGCTGCGGCGCTCCGACCCAGCGATGACGCCGCCCGGGCCCGTGATCTGCTGGCCGTCGGATGGTCGCTCGTCGGGCGTGATCACGAGGCGGGATCCGCCCCGGTGTTCGAGGAGGCACTCGCCGCCGCACGGTCCGCGGGGGATCGGGGCGCCGAGATCCAGGCCTCGCTCGGCGGAGCGAACGCGCGGTTCGCCAGCTCGCCGGAAGGGTTCGTCGCCGAGATGGGGACGATGTTGGATCGAGTGATCCCGGAACTCGAGGCGCTCGATGAGGATGCCGGGTTGGCCATCGCCTTCCTGCTTCGTGCGAACCTCGGATGGATGGAGTGTCGCTTCTCGGCGGCCAAAGGGGAGTGCGATCGGGCGCTGGAGCACGCGCGGGCGGCCGGCGACGGGCACTTCACGAACGTGGCAACAAGGATGCGGGTCTCCGGCGGACTCCTCGGCTCCGCCCCGGTCTCGCGGGTGGTGAGTGACCTCGACGAGCTAGATACGGAGGCCCTCACCTTCCCGTCCCTCCGTCCGTTCGCCTCCGCGGCCCGCGCGACAACCCTCGCGATGCTCGGCAGGGCCGAAGAGGCGCGCCGATCGAGCGATGAGGGCATGCGGCTGGCGATCGAGTTGCGAGGGTCGATCAATCCAGGCATGTGCGAGGCGAGGAGCCGCATCGAGTCGCTGCTGGAGGACCACGAGGAGGCGGAGCGGTTCGCGGGCGAGGGCTACGATCTCTTGGTCGCTCTCGACAACGTCGCGAACTCGTCGACCTCAGCGGGTATGCGCGGCGTCGCGCTGCTTCGACTCGGACGGCTCGACGACGCGCGCCGGTGGGCCGGGATCTGCCGGGAGACGTCGTCGAGCGACGACGTGATCAACCAGCATCTCTGGCGGTCGGTCAAGGCCGTGATCGCTGCGCGCGAGGGACGTCGGGAGGACGCCGACCGCCTCATCGCAGAGGCGGTCGCATGGGCGGACCGGAGCGACTCGGTGTTGGAACGTGCGGAGCTCTGCCTGGATGAGGCGGAGGTCCATCATCTGGCGGGTCGCGAAGAGGACGCGCGCGCGAGGCTCCAGCATGCGCGCGAGCTCTACCGGCGCAAGGGCGCGATCGTCGGCGAGGGCATCGTCAACCGGCAGGCGGCAGCGCTGGGCCTGGGGTGACCGTTCCCTCGTCCCGACCGATCGCGATACTCCTCTTGCTGGTCTGCGTGGCCTGTAGCACGTCGGCGCCTGCGCCGTCGCCCTCGGACGTGAGCACATCTCCAACCGGCGCGGTGTCGCCGACGGTTCCGGCCTCGCCGTCCGTCAACCCAGGACCGATCGGCGTGCCCGACCGCGTCCTGATCCACCCACCCGGCGGCGGTTCGTTCCTGGTGCTCGGCGCGTATCCCCACGTCGACCAGACCTGCAAGCACATGGAACGGCCGCGGCTCTCCGCTCGATACCCGGGCACGCTGGCGGTGCGCCGCGCCCAGGACGGAACGTTGTCGCTCGTCGTGACGCTCGCGTTCGAGACCTACCTGCAGGGCATCGCGGAGGTGCCGTCGTCGTGGCCCTCGGCTGCGCTCGACGCGCAGGTGATCGCCGCGCGGAGCTACGCGCTCGCCACCACCGGCTGGAGCGGCCAGCAGGGCGCGACGCTGGACACCCCGATCTGCTCGACCTCGTCGTGCCAGGTCTACGGCGGGATCCCGGTCGAGCCGGTGACGGGGATCGGCCGGTGGTACGCCGCGGTCAGGCGCACGACGGGCCTGGTTCTCCTGTCCAACGGGACGCCGGCCGACACCGTCTACTTCTCCACCTCGAACGGCCAGACGTACGGCAACGAGGACGTGTTCGGTAGCGCGCCCTTGCCGTATCTGCGCCCGGTCGTTGAGGTCGACGACGGCGCGTCGCCAACCTCCCACTGGCAGGTGCAGATCTCGTTCCCCGACCTCGCGACGTTCCTGACCCGTGCCGGCGAGTGGCCTGCCGGGCGCGCGATCTCGGCCGTCTCCGGCGACGGCTCGACCGTCACGGTCACGGACGGCGCCGGCTCGGCGCACGTGCTCGACGGGAGCACGTTCCGTGACGCGGTGAACACGTGGGCGCCGTGCCTGATGCCCGGCCGCTACCCGGCCGGCGGCCTGCCCGTGACGATCCCGTCCAAGTGGATGACAGCGAGTTCCTCTGCCGGCGCCGCGATCGTGACCGGCCGCGGCTGGGGCCACGGCGTCGGCATGGTGCAGTGGGGCGCCTACGGGAAGGCATTGCGCGGCTGGTCCGCCGGGCGCATCCTGGCGTTCTACTACGGCGGTCTGCGGCCGAGGCGTTTTCCGGAACCCGGCTTGATCCACGTGGAGGTAGCCAGCGGGCTGACGTCGCTGCGGCTGCATGCCTCGAGACCGGGCGCGACGATCGACGGCCAGGACCTCGGGCCGGGAGCGCTCGTGATCACCGGCGGCAACCAGCTCACGATCGACGGTTCGGCGATCGCCGGCACCTGAGCGGGTTATCGCTCCTTCTGGGAGTCGCGTGGAGAAGTCACGTCTAGAAGTCACGTCTAGAAGTCGCGTCGTCCGTCGAAGTGGGCGGCCGCCTCGGGCCGGGTCAACTGGTACAGCGCGATGCGGTGACCGCCGGGCGAGCGGAACGAACAACACGGACCGTGCGGGATCTCGAAGGTGTGCTCGCGTTGCCAACCGGCAGCTCCCAGCTCGGCCAGGCTCGCCTCGAGGTCGACCACGCGGTAGACGAGGATGGGACGTTCCCCCTCCAGGTGATCGGTCAGCAGGATGGTCGGCGGATCGGGAGCCAGCTCGATCGCGGCCACCCGCGTGCCCATGCCCTCGATGGCGAAGACCACGCGGCCGCCGAGCGTCTGGCTGAAGAACGCCATGTCGGCCGCCACATCGCTGCTGGGGACGTAGAGGAAGTCCAGTTGCTCGAAGGGCGACGCCGTTCCCTCAGGCATCCATCCACCCTACGGCGGGAACGGTTGCGTAGGACCTAGCGTTCGCGCGCCTGTGCCGACATCCACGCGCTGAGGGTTGCGATGAGGCCGATCGTCCCGACCAGGCCGGCCACGTAGACGAACGTCAGTACGTTGCCATGGTCGAACTCGTCCCACGCGCGAGCCACGGCGATGAGCAACAGGATCAGCCCGAACCCGACCGTCGTCAGCATCACTTTCGCCGCGGACCAACGCCCGTCGGCCGCCATCGCGAGCCATGCCACGCCGGGTAGCGCCACGAATGCCGCGGCGGCACGCGCGGTGAGGGGTGTCAGCGCCCAGGGCCACGTGCCGATCGCGCTCTCCGGCCACAGGTAGAGCCACGCGGCGATCGCTAGCATCGCAGCCCCGACGCCGACCATCGCTCCACGCGTCCACCGCGGGAATGCCGCGTCTCGATCCTCCAGGGTCTTCGGCTCGCGTCGACGGTTCACGAGCCAGACCGCGGGGACCAGGACAGGAGTGATGAGATAGATCCAGAACCACAGACGGAACGGCAAGGAACCGTGGTGAAAGCGGTCCCAGTGCAAGAAGGTGGCGCCGAGCATCATCCACGTGAACACGGTGATGGGCAGGAACCCAAGGCCGATGCGATGCCAGCGCTGCTCGGTGATCACCCGGACGAAGAAGTAGACGGCGGACCCGTACCCCGCGCCCATCACCATCGCCGTCATCGTGGGCATGATCGTCCACGCGAACCGATGATCGGTCTGCGTCGGCAGCAGGTAGAGGACGATCCACGCGAACACCAGGATCACGATGACGACGCCAGCAACGACCCGGGTGGACAGCAGGATCCGGTCGTCGCGGACGGACGCATCGGGCATCAGGGCATCGTACCGTCGGTCGTCGCCCTCCCGGCCGCCATCAAGGCTCCATCGGAAGTATGTGGGCCGGGATGCGGCCGGCGACCGATGTGCCGCTGCCCGGGGTCGAGCGGATCTCGAGCGTCCCGCCGATCGCCTCGACGCGGTCCGCCACGCCGCGGAGACGGGCCACCGTCGTGAGCTCGAGGTCGCCGGTCCGATCCACCATGTGCGCATGGTCGCACCTGCCCCACCGATCGTCCAAGGGCGATGCCTGGTGGATCCGTGTACGAGGACACACCGGATCTCGCGGGTGCTACCACTCACGGTCTGAAGCCGCTCCTCGCCAGTCCCCGGGCCGACCCGCCGGTCTGCAGATACCGATAGGGTCGCTCTGGCCCAAGGCGTGGCGGAGGGGTGACC
>JAYUAK010000055.1:0-2440 GCA_043741335.1 Actinomycetota bacterium | reverse complement strand
GCTCGACGATCGTCTGGTCAGACGTCGACCGATCCTTCGATTGGGCGAGAACGGCGATCGACGACGTCGGGGCGACGAACGGATGGATGCGTGACTTCGCGCCCAACGCCGACGGCACGTATCCGTTCCAACCATCCACGATCGAGACCAGGAAGTACTTCGCCCGTGCCGTGGTCACGGCGTTCGCCCCGAACGAGGTCGTGGACCCCTCCATCGTGTTCACCGATCTTGACCCGAGCGACGCCTTCTACCCCGCCGCGAACATCGCCGTGAAGCTCCACTGGATGAAGAAGACCTCGTCCGGTACGTTCGCGCCCGACAAACCTGTGACGACGACCATGGTGCACCGCGTGATCGTGTTGGCGCTCGGGTTGGGACCCGCAGCGAAAGCACTGAACCACCTGCACACCGCCGACGGCGTGACGTTCAAGCTGCCTGCGAACTTCGGCGCACTGTTGCTGGGGATGCGCCTGGGCCTCCGCTACAACAGCTCCGATGAGTCGATGGACGTCGGACCGACGACGCCGCTCGATCGGGCGCAGGTCGCGTACTCGCTCTACCGCGCGACGACGCAGCCATCGTGGGACGTGCCGGATCTGCTCGCCCAGTACCAGAGCATCCAGCTCCCGGCGCTCACACCCGACCAGCAGCAGATCGTCCAGTGGGGCGTGCAGTACGTGGGCTTCCCGTACGTGTGGGGCGGCGAGTGGGGCTTCTCGAGCTCCGAACCATCATCGCTCGGCGGACAGCCGGTCCCGGGGTTCGATTGCTCCGGGTTCACCTGGTGGCTCTTGCGAGCGAGCGACAGCGGGTACTGGAACGTCTCGCCCCCGCGGCCGTACATCGGTTGGAACCTGCCCGAGCGCTCCTCCGCCGACATGGCGACGATCGGGAACCTCACGTACGACAAGCTCCAGCCCGGCGACCTGATGTTCTACGACGGCGACGGCGACGGCCGCGTCGACCACGTCAACACGTTCATCGGCAACGGTTGGGCGCTCGATTCCTCGAGCGGATACGCCGGATCGACGATCATGTGGGTCGGCGACGGCTGGTACCGGGACCACTTCGTCCGCGGCCGGCGAGTCCTCCCGGGGGTATCGCCCTAGCCCGCGCCCGCGTCACGATCCAGCTCGGCCTGCAACAGTTCGCGTTCCTGTTTGGTGAGCGAACGAGAACGATTCGCCTGCGGATCGCGCGGGACGATGACCGACTCGGCCTCCGCCGCAAACATCCCATCGCTCCTCACGATCTCCTCGCGGGTCGCGATGCTCGACCGGCCCATCGACGCCAAGCGGCAGCGCACAACGATCTCACCGTCGGCCTGCGTGAGCTGGCGTCGGTAGTCGATGCCGATGTGTGCGAGCACGAAGTCCCAGCTCCCGTCGGCTGCACCAAGCAGGCCCTGCGCCCACGCATCGCGGCACTCCTCGAGATAGGTGAGGTACACCGCGTTGTTCACGTGCCCGTAGGCATCCATGTCGCGCCAGCGCATCTGGATGCGGATCTCGTGCATGCGCTACGGCTGCTCGGGGTTCATGCTTCCCGATCGGAAGCCCTCGAGATCCACGGAGACGTAGCGGTAGCCGAGAGCGCGGATGCCCTCCACGACCTTCACTCGTACGTCGGCCTGCGCCAGATGCAGGATGTCGGCGGCGTCCACCTCGATGCGAGCGACGTCGCCGTGGACCCGCACGCGGCACTGCCCGAACCCGAGATCTTTCAACAGCCGCTCGGCACGACCGACTTTCGAGAGCTCTTCCACTGTGATCGTCACCCCGAACGGGATCCTCGACGCGAGGCAGGCCGACGCCGGCTTGTCCCACGTGGGGATCGCCAGCTGATGCGCCGCTTCACGCACGTCCGATTTCGTCATCTCCGCTTCCACGAGCGGATGCCGTACGCCGTGCTCCGCGGCTGCGGCGAGGCCGGGGCGGAAGTCTCCGAGGTCATCGAGATTCGCGCCGGACACGACAACCGGGAAGTCCGTCTCTTCAGCAACCCGGGCGAGCACATCGTAGAGCTCGGTCTTGCAGTGGTAGCAACGGTCGGTTCCGTTCGCGAGGTACACCGGGTTCTCCGCCTCCCGCGTTCTGACCGTGCGATGCGGGATGCCGAGCACTTCCGCCACGCGACCGGCCTCCTCGGCCTCACCCGGCGGCAGCGAAGGGGACACGGCCGTGACGGCGATCGTTCGGTCGCCGAGCGCACGTGCCGCGACCGCCGCGACGAGCGTCGAGTCCGTCCCTCCGGAATAGGCGACGACCGCGCCGCCCGTCGAAGCCAGGATCTCGTGGAGACGGTCGAGCTTGCGCGCCACATCGGTGGTCACCATCAGGGCGATTGTCCCACGACCGGTCAGACCACCCCGGACGTCGGAACGGCCCGGATGGGGATCCGGGCCGTTCCTTCGGAGAGAGGGGCTCCAACGATTGGTTCG
>JAYUAK010000054.1:0-2468 GCA_043741335.1 Actinomycetota bacterium | reverse complement strand
CCGCCGAGCTCGACCTGGCGCCCCGCGAATTCGCTCGTCCAGGTTCGCCCGCCGAGGCGGTCGCGCGCCTCGAGCAGCACCACTTCGGCACCTGCCCGGGAGAGCTCTCGTGCACTCGCCACGCCGGCAAACCCGCCTCCCACAACGATTACGTCCGAGCCGCCGCTCACCTCAGCCACCGTCGCAATCCGGCGAGGCAAGCCGAAGCATCAACGAGCTGCCCGTAGCGGTAGCGAGCACGCATCGAAAGCGAGGGGAACCCACGGCGGAAGGTGCGGTGTAGGTCGCCATGACATACCTTCTTCGTTCCTAGCGAAGGGTCTGCGAGGTGGACCGATGCAAAGTGCTCAAGCGTCCACCGCCCGAGAACCTCACGTTTCCGCAGAGCATAGCGAACGCCCGACGAGAGAGTAGTCAGCGTGCAACCGCCTGTCATGTCCCATCTCAATGCGGACGAGGATACGTCGGCGCTCTGACTCGCTTCGCCTGAGCTTGAACCTATCCGCGTCCGACTTCCGCGTAAACGATTTCGAACGGCTACGCCCGCGCTTGCGGAAGTTTGTGATCCTGCTTGTGACTCCGCACCGGCACACCTGCGCTCGAACCAGGCGGCATGAAAAGGCGCGCGCGACTCCGCATCGCCTGGTCCGCGCGTGGTCCTGGCTCTTGTTGTTGCCTGCAAAGCCGTGTACAGCGGTTCAAATCCGCTCGTCGCCTTCCCTTTTTGCCATCCCGATTTGCGGCTCTGAGCAGGTTCTTACGAGGATTGATCGCGTTGTTGCAGATCCGGTCAGGTACGCTAGAGATCGCTCGATCCGTGGTCATACTGGTCACGGACTGGTCATGCCGTGGTCACGCGGGGCACCCGAGACGGTCCCGCTGAAGGCTGGCGTCACTCCCTCCCACCCGACCAGCCGGCCTCCGTTCAGCCGACGCTTGAAACCGAAGTTGTTCCATCTCTGCGAGATTGCGCGCGACTTGCAGTTCTCCTTGCAGCGTTGATCGCATGCGCTGGCCAGCGATTCTCGGCAGCCTGCGGGTGCCCTCTTCGAGCCCCTGACTCCGCAGGATGTCGCCGAGCGAACCGGGTCGCGCCGACCTCCTTGCTCGCGCGGGTGGCAATCCGCTGTTTCTTCGCCAGCTGACGGCAGCGAGGAGAGAAGGGCTGGAGGGGATGCCACCGGATCTCTTGGGACTGATCTGCTCCCGGCTCGATGCGCTTGACGGTGAAGGGCGTGCGGTGATCGAGGCCGCCGCCATCCTCGGTCGGGACATCTTGCCCGGTGCCGTTGTCCCGCTGCTCGACAGCGCTACCGCGAGCCGGTTCATGCAGGCCTTCGAGCGGCTGATGGCTCGCGATTTCCTCGCCCTGGGCGGATCTGAGCCCACGCCGACGCCGACCGGCCTCTCGAGCGTCTTCGACGGCGTCCGCATGCACTTCCCCCACGCCCTCGTTCACGACGCGGTCCGAGCCACGATGCCGAAGGCCCGGCGGGCCGAGCTGCACGAGCGATTTGCCCGTACGCTCGAGGCGGGCCACGGAGTCGAGCTGACCTTGGTCGCGTACCACTACGAGCAGGCGGTGCGGCTGCGGATGGAGCTGCGCCCGCAGGACACGCCGCAGGCACTGGTAACGCTCGCGGCAAGTCGGCTTGAACGAGCCGGAATGCAGGCGCTCGACCAGGACGACGCGCCGGCCGCGAGCCTGCTTCTCAACCGCGCTCGGGCGCTCTTGCCCAATCTGGCGCCCGAGCTCGGCCGCATCGACGAGGCGCTCGAGCGGTCGCGCGCCCCTCGGTGGTGTCGGCGCCCGACGAGCTGGAGGCCGGTGAGGAGCCGGCGGATTCGTGAAGCTCAGCCGCACGTAGACAGCAAGGTCACGGCCCCGCTCGGCAGATCGGCCGGATGCTCACGTCGCCACACGACCGCGGTACAGTCGCCCGGTGAGTGGCAGTGACCGTCAGGCTGAGTTCGCGCGGGCGCCCCTCGGCGTGGGCAGCCTCGCGGCGAACGTCGTGGTTCAAGCAGCACGGTTGACGGTCGCGCTCGCGCGGGAAACGCGCGACGGCGGCTCCGCCGCGCAGGCGCAGCGGATTGCCGCACGAGCCGATGCCCTCTCGGTCGCGAACGACATCGCGTTCGCGGCTGCAACCGACCAGCTCGCGGCCTCGTCGAGTGGCCGGGGCGACGGCTACCTGCTTGCCAGCTCGCTCGGCGAGGCCGCCGAGGCGCCCCGCGTGATCGCGGAGGCGGCGTCCGACCTCGCGTCGCTCGCGGCCGATCTCGCCCTCGCCGGCGACGGCACGCGGCGCGCCGACTACCTCGGCATCGCGCGGCTCTCGGCGGCGGCGGCGGAGGCTGGTGCCCTGCTCGTGCGCGCGAACCTCGCGGTGGGTGAGGACGACTGGCGTCTCAGGGCAGCGACCGCGGCGGCCGCGCAGGCCGGCGATGCCGCCGAACGAGCCGCC
>JAYUAK010000053.1:0-2472 GCA_043741335.1 Actinomycetota bacterium | reverse complement strand
CGAGGATCGGGTAAGCGGCGTACAGCAGCCCGGCCTCCGCCGTGGTCAGGTGGAAGCGGTGCACGTATGTCGGCAGGAGCGGGATCAGCGCAAGGTAGACGACCTCGTCGAGGACGATCGTCGCATTCGCGAGCGCGAAACGCCTGTTCACGGAGCGGCCGTTTCAGGAGTATCTCGATCGAACGTGCGGTCGACGAGGAGGTTCTGATGGTGAAGGGCAACGGGTACCGGAGCGTTACGTGGAATGGGCTCGAGGACTACCCGGGTGAGACGTCGCGGATCTACAGCGGGCCGCTCGCCTGCTCGAACTTCGCGTTCATCATCAACCGGCAGGAGCCCGGGAACGAGGGGACGTTCCACGCACACGACGTCGCCGAGGAGGTGTATGTCGTGCTCAAGGGCCAGGGCGAGCTGAAGGTCAACCACGACGTGATCACGATGAGCGTTCACGACGCGGTGCGGGTCGAGCCGGGCGTGATGCACTCGACCTCGAACCACAAGGACGAGGATGTGTGGTGGCTCGTCATCGGCGCTCCCGCGGACGAGTTCATCGAGTGGGATCCGATCGCGTACGGGCCGCCCACCGACTAGTCGACAAGCCGCGAGAGCTCAGCGGCGACACCGGCCTCGATCGTCAGGTCGGCGCCGCCGAGAATCTCGCCCACCTGCTCGGGACGACGGAAGCCGACGATGGCACCATCGACGGCCGGGTTCGTCAGCGTCCAGGCGATCGCGGTCTGCCCGGGCGTGAGCCCGAGATCGGCGCCGATCTCTCGCAGACGATCGACGATGCCGAGGTTGCGCGAGACGAGCGGCTCGGTGAAATTGGGGTCGAACACCCGAGCGTCGTCGGCCGGGAGCGCGTCGATCCGCTCGCGGGTCATGCGACCGGTGAGCAGGCCCGACTGCATGGGTGAGTAGACGATCACGCCGATGTCGTTGCGCGCCGTGTATGGGAAAAGCTCGGCCTCGACGCCGCGCTCGAGCAACGAGTACGGAGGCTGCAGCGTCTCGACCGGAGCGATCGCCTCGCACCGCTCAAGTTGGGAGACGGTGAGGTTCGAGACACCGATGTGGCGAAGCTTTCCGGCGCTCTTGAGATCAGCGAGGGTCTGCCAAGCCGCCTCAAGCTCGGGGTCGTTCTCGGGCTCGATCCAGTGGATCTGGTACAGGTCGATGGCATCGACGCCGAGCCGCCGCAGGCTGGCCTCAGTCTCCGCGCGGATCGACTGCGGCGAGATGTCGACCGTGAGGTCGAAGCGGTCGTTCCACACGAAGCCGCACTTGGTGAATACGAGCGGCGGATCGGCGAGACCCCGGAGTGCGCGCCCGATGACCTCCTCCGAGTGGCCGGATCCGTAGCCGGGGGCGGTGTCGACCCATGTCACGCCGCGATCGAGGGCGGCATGGATCGCGGCGATCGACTCGTCGTCATCGACAGCCCCCCAGTGGCCGATGGCGTTGCGGTCTCCGCCGATCGCCCAGGCCCCGAAGCCGACAGCACTGATCTCGAGGCCGGTCCGGCCAAGCGTGCGTTGTTGCATCCGTGCACTCCCTTAATCGATCGAACGTTCGACCGGTAGTGTGAAGGCGTGGCCGCTGCTCGTCAACCGCCCGCGGTGTCGCCTTGCGGCTCCTCGGCAAGCCGTTCAGCCACAGCCAGAACGGTGAGGTGCGTGTTCGCGCGCGGAAGCCCGGGCAGGATCGACGCGTCGATCACCCGCAGGCCCTCGACTCCGATGACCCGCCCGCCGCCGTCGACGACGGCCATCGGGTCGCGCGGTGTGCCCATCCGGCAGGTGCCCACGGGATGGAAGTTCCCACCGACCTCGCGGGCAATCCAGTCGTCGAGGGCCACGCCGTCGAGCGCCGCGTGCTCCGGCACCAGGCTCGCGACCTCCGTGACCGCGGCCGTGGCGGCGAGCCTGCGGGCCAGTGCGACGCCGGCGACGAGCCGCGCGGCGTCCTCACCGCCGGCGTCCGTGAGAAAGCCGTGCTCGACGAGCGGGAGGTCTGCCGGATCGCGCGACCAGACGACGACGCGTCCGAGCGATCGCGGCGTCGCGAGCGTGGCGGTGATGCCGCAGTAGCCGAACCGCACGACCTCGCCGCCGGTCTCGACGAGATCGCTCGACCACGGGCCCACCTGCAGCTCCCACGGAATGCCCGGGCGCCCCTCGCGCAGGAGCACCTGCGCAATCCTGGGTGCTCCGCGCGCATGCACCTCCGAGCGCTCGCGCAGCGCCACCGATGCGAGCAGCGGCACGTCGACGAGCGGATGGTCGCGCAGCCCCTCGCCGACGCCTGGGAGTGCGGATCGCAGCGCGATTCCGAGCTTAGCGAGCCTCTTCGGGGCGCCGATGCCACTGCGCGTGAGGAGCGCAGGCGAGGCGTATGCGCCCGCGCAGATGACAACCCTCCGTGCGCAGATGGTGCGCTCGCCGCCCGGACCGCGCACCACCACTCCGGTCG
>JAYUAK010000052.1:0-2474 GCA_043741335.1 Actinomycetota bacterium | reverse complement strand
ATCCACCGGATCGAACCGCGACGGTGAAGTGATGAGCCCGGCGAGCGTGGCCGACTGCTTCACGGTCAAGTCTTGAGCATCTATCCCCCAGTAGGTCTGCGCCGCAGCCTGAACGCCGTAGGCTCCGTGCCCCAGGTAGATCGTGTTTAGGTAGCGCGTGAGGATCTGGTCCTTGGTCAGGCTCTTCTCGAGCTTGATCGAGAGCAGCGCCTCGCGGATCTTCTCCTTGATCGTGCGCGGCGGCACCACGTACTCGCTGCTGCCGTCGGGCTGCGTCACATAGCTGCCCGCGTACACCTGCTTGACCAACTGCTGAGTGATCGTGGAACCGCCCTGGACGGCCTGGTGCTTGATCAGGTCGGTCCACGCCGCCCGCAGGATACCGACCGGGTCGATCCCCGGATGCTGGTAGAAACCGTGATCCTCGACGGCCACGACGGCATCGCGTAGCTGCTGCGGCATCTCCTCGAAAGGGATGATCGTTCGGTCAACGGCACCGTGGATCGAGGCGAGCAGCGTGCCGTTGCGGTCGTAGATGAACGTGGATTGGATCGGCGGAAGTGTCTTCGGCAGCTCGATCTGGCTGTATGCGTAAACCAGCGCTCCACCCACGGCACCGACGACCAAGACGGGCACGGCAAGGAACACCCACCAGAATCGACGGAAGAAGCCCTTCTTCGCCTTCGGCTTCTTCTTCCGTTTGCCCGGTGTGTGTCTGGGGGCGTACCCGCGCCCCTGCGTGGAAGGAGGATCGGTGTCGACGGCCAAGACGTCACGAGTCTATCCGGGGCATGTGCGAACCATGCCTCGGATGCAGGTGGCGTTCCTGTGTGGATGTGCTCCTCAGACGACGGCGGTGCGTCGAGCCGTGAAGGCCTCTTTGAGGTGGTTCCACTGGCAGTGCTTGCAGACTTCGACGACATAGCAACTCGAACCCGGGTGGGCGGCAGTGAGCTTCAGCCCAGTCTGGATCGACCAGACGCGCCCGCTCTCGGCCTTGAGGTCGTCTCCGTAGACGTAGGCGAGCAGGACGAGCTTCTCCTTAGCGCAGACTGGGCAATCGTTGTTCGTCGGCTCCCCGACGTGACGGGCTGCGCGCATCAGCTCGGGATGGGCGTCGCAGACGTCGGTGAGACCCAGGATGCCGATCCGCGCGTCACGCAGGAGCGCTCGCTTGGCGAGCGTGTAGTCGATCACGCCGAGCTCGGCGCGCCGGCTCTTCCCGAGCGGCATCCGCTTGCTTGCCATGGTCGGCAAGTCTACCCCGGGTCCCCGACGTGGGGGACCCGCCGTCCGACGTACGCCGTTGGATAGGCTCCAGGCTCACTCACGAAGGAGCGGACGGCATGGCCGAGATCACCGTGTTGAGCAGCACCGATCGATCGAGCTGGACGGCGCTCGTCGACCCGGCCGGACAGATCCCCGCGCCAGGGCGTGAGGTCAGCGCGTTCACGTCCGGCGATCAGGCGTTCACCTGTGGCTTCTGGGAGCGCGAGCCGGACACCTGGTCGTTCGAACGGCCTCACGACGAGGTGGCGTACTTCCTGGAAGGCTCGGCCGACATCGACACCGACGACGGGCGGACACTGCATGTGGGCGCCGGCGACATCCTCGTCACACCGAAGGGGTCGAAGGGCACGTGGCGCGTCCACGAGACCGTCGCGAAGTTCTACGCCATCTACGCGGGTGGAGCCATCGCCGACACGACGACGCGGGTGATCGGCGCCAACGATCCTGTCGAGTGGGTCCTGCTGGAGAACGCGCCCGGGGACACGAATCCGCCCGGGCAGGAGTGGTACGCCTGGCGGAACGCGGGCGCGAAGTTCTCCACGGGCGTATGGCAGCGCGTTCCGGAGACGGGTGCATTCGACCGCACCTACCACGAGGTCGCGTGCATCATCGAGGGCGACGTCGAGATCGAGATGGAGGACGGGCGTGTGCTTCGTGCCGGAGCGGGCGACGCCCTGGTCACACCCGAAGGCTCGAAGGGGCTGTGGCGCGCGCTGACCCCGGTGAAGAAATTCTGGGCGGTGCACCACGAGTAACCCGTACGGCTCGCTCGATCCCGAGGAGCGACCGCCGGCCGAGCCGCTCCTGGTCGAGGCCGGCACGGGAGCGGTGCTGCTGCGGGGCCTTCGGAGGCGCTGCCCGCGATGCGGTGAACGCGGCGTCTTCCGCACACGTCTGCATCTGATCGATCGATGCCCGCGATGCGATCTCCGGTTCGAGCGCGAGGAAGGCGGGTTCCTAGGGGCGATGGCGATCAACTACTCGATCGCGGTGGTCGTGTGGGTCGCGATACTCGCCGTGGTGTTGGCGTTTACGGTGCCCGATGTCCCGGTCGTGCCGCTGCTCGTGGCGAGCGTGGCCGTCTTCGTGGCGATGCCCTTGTGGTTCTACCCGCGTTCCAAGACCCTCTGGGCCGCGGTCGAGTTCCTGGTGCAGCGAAGCGATCCGGATTATCGATCGCCCGT
>JAYUAK010000051.1:0-5910 GCA_043741335.1 Actinomycetota bacterium | reverse complement strand
AGTCCCGGGCGGCGTCGTCAGGGGTTTCTAGGACGGAGCCTGGGATCGGTTGGATCGTGGCGTCTGCGTCCCAGGAACACGAGTAGCAAGCCGATGAGGAGTGGCACGAGGCTTGCGGCTAGGGCGACCCTCGCGAAGGGTCGTGGATCCTCCGAAGTGGATCCTCCGAACCAGAAGGGGTGATGGTAGGCACCCCCTCGACGAACAGCATCCCGAACGTCATGACGCCGAATACGCCTAGAGCAGCCAGAAGCAACCCGATCCAGCTAAGGGTGGACCTATCCCGGCGAAGCCAGTTGGAAATAGTCCGACGGTACGGGGTCTTGAAGTAAGTCCGGGCCTCATCGGAGAGCGATCCATCTTGACGATATCTCCCGCGAGACCGCCACCTACCTAAGTAGCGCCAAGAAGTGCAAGGGCGTCCTTACTCCCGCTCCTTCTGTCGAGCGAAGTATCCTCCCAACCCGCCGCCCATTTCCATAGGCAGGCGATCGTGAATTGGAGAACCGGGACTGCGTTCGCCGCGCGTTCATGTGGCGCTTGATGCAGCGTCGCCGGGGGTCACGGTGCTCGGCGTCGAGGCCATCCCGTCACGGTCGAGGCGTTCGTCTGTCGCGGCCTCCCGTAGCTAGTAGCGTAGAGTGAACGTCGTCGTCCTCGCGGGAACCGTGGCGGCAGAGCCGGTGCAGCGCCGGATGCCGTCGGGCGATGAGGTTACCGAGCTCAGACTCTCCGTTCCGGAGGCGGGCAAGCGCCTCCTCCCTCTCCCGGTCGCGGTGTGGCACACGGCGGTCGGAAAACGGGCGTTGAAAGGCATCGCCAAAGGCGACGACGTGCTGGTGTACGGCACCCTCGCTCGCCGGTTCTACCGGAGCGGAGCCGGAGCGCGGAGCCTCACGGAGGTGATCGCGACGGGAATCAAGAAGCTCGAGCCGGGGAGCGAGAGCCCCTAGTCGGGGGCGTTGTGGTCCAGAGGCATCAGGACCATGCCGGTACGGGGCTTCGGCCAGAAATACGTGGACTTCTGAGGCAGGCGCTCGCCGCGCTCGACAACCTTGAGGATGCGATCGGTGGTGGTCGGAGGCAGGAGGTAGGCAGCAACGGCGCCTCCGCTTCTCACGGCCTCGACAGCCTCGGAGGCATCGGGCGTGAACCGCAGCGCATCGGCAGACGCGAGCGAGTCGAGAAGACCGTCGTGGAGCGCCCGAACGGCTGGCGGCTCGCCGGGGAGGGTCGTCACGCGCAGTTCGACGCCGCGTTCGGTCGATCTCGCGATGCCGACTCGGAGTTCGTCGTCGGAAAGCGCGGCGAGAACGGTATCCAGGTCGTCGACCTGGATACCGGCTTCAGGAGCCGAGCCCGAGAGCTGGATGCGATGGAACGGTCGTACCGACAGGCGCTCCGAGCCGGCGTCCACGACGAACGTGAGGAGCCGGTCCCAGGGTCCCGCGCCAGCCGTTGCGCGCATCTCGTCGCGAAAGGCGAGGGCCGTCGTATATCGATGGTGCCCATCGGCAATCAGGACCGGCTCCTCCGCGAGCCACGATCCGATGGGCGCATCGGTCGCGATCGTCCATCGTCGGTGGACCACTCCCTCCGCGTCTCGTGCCTCGGCGTCGGGTGGCGCAGCCGTCACTTGGTCCAACAGATCGGCGAAGGATGGGCATGGTCCGGCCACGGTGCCGTAGATGGCGGAGAGTTGGGTTCGGGTCGCTCGAAGGAGCCGCAGCCGATCTTCGACCGGGCCTTCCATCGTGCGCTCGTGGGGCAGGACGCCTCCACCCCAGTCCTCGAGCTCCATGGCGCACATGACGCCGCGAACCCGATCCGTGGGCCCGAAGCGCATCTCGTAGGCATGGAAGGCGGTCGGGATGCGCAACAGCACGCCTTCGTCGATCCATCGCCTGAGGAGAGCGCCCGCTTCCTCATACCGGTCGCTGACCGTCTGCGTCTCGCCGCCGGTCGCCGCCAGATCGACTCGGCCGATGTTGTACGGCCGGGCCAGGTATCCGCGTATGCCAACCTCGCTGATAACGTCGTACGGGGGCGTCGTAAGAAGGTCGAGCGGACCAGCGACGGCTGTGTCGTAGATCAGAGCTTCGAACGGGAACACGCGAGGCATGACTCTTGTATAACAGCGACCGTCAGGTGGAGACCGCCGTTTTCAACGATTCGGCCGTGTGATGGACGTCCTCTGGGAACGTTATGACGCCTTCCTCTTCGACCTGGACGGTGTGCTCTACCGGGGCTCTGAGCCCGTGCCCTTCGCCGCTGAGGCGGTCGCTCGCTTGCGGGCTATGACCAAGCGCGTGGCGTTCGTGACGAACAACTCGGGGCGGACCCCGGAGGCGGTAGTAGCAAAGCTCGCGAACGTGGGGATCTCCGCCGACGTCGGTGAGATCGAGACTTCGGCACTGGCCACCGCAGAGCTGCTGGCCGCGAGGGGCGTGGTGGAGGCGTTCGTGGTCGGCGAAGAGGGGATCCTGCAGGCGTTGCAAGACAAGGGCATCGCGATCGTCGATAGCGATGCGAAGGGAGTCGAGGTGGTCGTTGTTGGCTGGGACCGCGAGGCGGACTACGCGAAGCTCCGCGCGGCGTCTCTGTTCGTCCAGCGAGGCGCGTCATTGGTGGCGACCAACGACGACGCGTCGTTCCCGGCGCCCGACGGGAACTGGCCCGGCGCCGGGGCACTGCTCGCCGCCATCGAGACCACGACCGGCGTTCGCGCCGAGGTGGTGGGCAAACCTCATCCACCGATCCTGCGCGCGGCGCTCGAGCGGGCTGGAGGTGGAAGGCCACTCGTCGTCGGCGACCGCTTGGATACCGACATCGCCGGTGCGCAAGGCCTCGGATGGGATTCTCTCCTCGTCCTCACGGGCATCTCCAGCCGTGGTGACCTCGCGTCGTCTTCGATCACCCCGACGTTCGTTGTAGAGAACCTCTCGGTGCTCTTTGCGCCATCGTCGCACTGAGGGTTCTTTGCCCAGAGGTATGCTGGCTCGCGAACCGTGCGGCGACCGAAGGAGTCCCTATGTCCGCGCTCGAAGACGTTCGGAAGACCATCGAAGCTGCCATCGGCAACCTGACTCCGGCGAAGGCCCAGGAGCTCGCGAAGGGCTTCGCTGATCCGGGAACCGCGAAGGAGCAGGTCACGAAGATAGCCGGTGAGATGCTCGAATGGTCGCAGCGCAATCGTGATCGGATGAGGGTCTTCGTCGGACGCGAGATCGCCGCCCAGATGAAAACGATGGGCGTTGCGACTCAGTCAGATCTCGACGCGGTAAAGAAGCGCGTTCGCGAGTTGGAACGGCGTGGCGGCATGACGGCGTCGGGTCGCCGGTCCGCTACGAAGAAGCCTGCGGCGACCGAGTCGACGACCCGAAAGTCAACGGCCCAACAGACGACGAAGAAGCCCGCTGGCCGGAAGCGCGCGCCGGCCACCCCTGCGGCGTCGACCGGATCGTAGGGTTCGCACCGTGCCCCGGCGGCGGCTCGACGCGGAGCTCGTTCGTCGGGGATTGGCAGGTAGTCGCGCCGAGGCGCACGCTGCGGTCCTGGCCGGGATGGTGACCGTCGCCGGAAACCCGGCCACGAAGCCGGCGTCGCTCGTCGCAACCGACGCGTCGGTTCACGTCTCTGGCGCCGTTCGGAGGTTCGTCTCGCGAGGGGGTGACAAGCTCCAGTCGGGCTTGGATCGATTCGATATCGACCCACACGACCGCGATTGCCTTGACGCGGGCGCCTCGACCGGAGGGTTCACCGACTGCTTGCTGAAGGCGGGGGTTGCTCGAGTGATCGCCGTCGACGTGGGGTACGGGCAGCTCGCGTGGAAGCTCCGCAACGACCCGCGGGTGACCGTGCTCGAGCGGACGAACGCTCGCGAGCTGATCCCCGCCGATCTTCCGTTCATTCCCGACTTCGTCGTGGCCGATCTCTCGTTCATCTCTCTGCGAACGGTCTTGCCGGCGCTCGTCGGCGTGTCGGATCCGAGGGCCGAGTTCCTTCTGTTGGTCAAGCCGCAGTTCGAAGCCGGGCGAGCCGCCATGGGAAGCGGCGGCGTCGTACGCGATCCCGCGGTCTGGAGGCGAGTCCTCGAGGAGGTCGCGTCCGCGTGCCGGAGGGAAGGGGTCGGGGTGACCGGAGTCGTAGCCTCACCACTGCTTGGCCCGGCTGGAAACGTGGAGTTCCTGCTCCACGGACGCGGCGGGATCGGCGACGGTGGCGTCGACCTCGACGATGTGATCGCCGAAGGGGAGGGAGTGCGGCCGTGAGCGTCGTAGGCCTCATCGTGCACGAGGGACGCGCAGCCGCGGTCCATGCCGCGAAGTCCCTCCGGACGGCGCTGGAGAACGAGGGTGTGACCGTTGCCGCCACGCGAGTCTCCGAAACCTCCGCGCGCCTCGACCTCGTGGTGAGCATCGGCGGAGACGGAACCTTCCTTCGAGGAGCACACGTCGCCGCGGAGCTCGACTGCCCGGTCCTCGGCGTGAAGGTCGGGCGCTTGGGTTTCCTGACCGAGGTGGAACCGGAAGAGGCCCTGGACCTGATCCGGCGAGCCCTCTCGGGTGAAGCCGAGATCGAGGAACGTCTGGCGGTGACGGCTCGACCCGCGGATAGCGGAGCGTTCACCCCGCAGTGGGCGCTGAACGAGATCATGGTCGAGAAACGTGCTCGCCACCGCTTGGTCCGGCTGGCGGTCGAGATCGACGGTGACTACGTCACGACCTTCTCGGCAGACGGTGTGGTGGTCGCGACCCCCACCGGATCGACCGCTTACTCGTTCTCCGCCCGGGGTCCGATCGTGAGTCCCGACGTCCGGTGCCTGGTCTTGACGCCCGTGGCGGCGCACATGGTCTTCGACCGATCATTCGTGCTGGCAGCCGAACAGCGCGTCGTTCTCGAGGTGGTGGGCGATGAGCCGGGACTTCTCTCGGCAGATGGGCGCGAGAGCGTCGAACTGCCGGTGGGAAGCCGGGTGCTGATCGGGGGGGCGGATCGGCCGGCTCGCTTGGTCAGGCGCGCCGGTGCTCCTGCCTTCCTGTCTCGCGTCCGGGAGAAGTTCGAGCTGCCGGGCGTACCGATGAACACCGATGTCGTCGGCGACGTGGCCGCCGGCGATGTCGGCATCGCCGGATAGGATCGCCCGGTGCTGCGGGAGCTGCACATCAGCGGCCTGGGGGTCATCGACGATCTCGACCTCGAGCTGCACGCAGGGCTGAACGTCCTCACCGGGGAGACCGGCGCCGGCAAGACCATGGTGACGGTGGGATTGGCACTTGCCCTCGGCGCTCGGGCTGGGAGCTCGCTCGTGCGCGACGGCGCGCCGGCGGCGCGCGTCCAAGCTCGCTTCGATGCTCCCGAGGGAGCCGAGGAGTGGTCGGAGGACGGTGAGATCCTCCTGGCTCGATCGGTGAATGCGGACGGGAAGAGCGCCGGGCGTGTTGGTCGGCAACTTGCCTCCGCTTCGACGCTGGCGGAGCTCGGCGCATCGCTGGTCGAGGTCCACGGGCAACATCAGGTGCAACGGTTGCTGTCATCGGCGACTCAAACGGGATTTCTCGATCGGTTCGGAGGTGAGGCGCACCTCGTGTCGCTGGCTGCCTACCGTGAGATCTGGGAAGGATGGCGCGACGCCCGCGCGGCCCTCGAAGAGCTCACGGCTGCGTCGCGGGAGCGCGAACGCGAGCTGGATCTGCTCGCCTATCAAGTCCGGGAGATCGAAGCGGTGGGACCCGGTGAACGTGAGAGTGAGACGTTGGTCGTCGAAGAGGCTCGCTTGGCGCACGTCGAACGGCTGCTCGAGCGTTCCTCGGTCGCCGAGGATGCGCTGTCGGGAGACGCAGCTCTCGTCGACGGAGTCGCCGCAGTGGCGAACGCCCTCCAGGACGCAGCTGGACTCGACACACGGGC
>JAYUAK010000050.1:0-2483 GCA_043741335.1 Actinomycetota bacterium | reverse complement strand
TGGATGACGGTGAGCTTGCTCGACGGCCACACGCTCGCGGGGTCGTTCGCGTTCGGGGTCGGCGTGGCCGTGGGTCCAGCAGGGATCGGCGGGACGTCGTCGTCGCCTCGGACCACGGATCTGGTTATCGCGTTGGCGCGCCTGGTCGAGGACACGGCGCTCCTGCTCGCCGCCGGCCTCTTGCTGCTCGGTCGGCTCTCGCGTCGCGAACCCGCGCTGGATTGGGTCTGCACTCGGCCCGTGGTCGCGCTCGGGATCGCCCTCGTGGGAGGGACCGCTGTCGTGCTTGGAGAGGCGATCGTCGCGGCACACGGGCTATCGCCGGGTGCGGTCGTTTCCTACCTAACGACCGGGTTGCCTGGTGTCGCACGGCTCGCCCGTCCCTTGCTCGAGCTCGTCGCGCTGGCACTCGCGATTCGCGGCTCGCGTTTCACCGCGATGATGCTCGCCGCGGCCATCGTTGCGCTCGCCGCCGCGGGACACGCCGCGGCGGTCGGCCCGTCATGGTGGGGGATCGCCGTCGAGGCCGTGCATGTTGGAGCGGCGGCACTCTGGGCCGGTGGCGTCTTGGCGCTCGCGCGACAGCGCCCACCTGGAGGCTGGACTGGCGCGGTGGGCCGGGAGCTGCTCGACCGATTCAAGCCCGTCGCGTTGACGGCGTTCTTCCTCACGGCTGTCGCTGGTGTCCTGCGGGGCGTGCAGGAGGTCGGAAGCCTGCACGCGTTCATCTCGACCTCCTATGGCGCCACGCTCTTGGTGAAGACCCTCCTCGTGCTGTTCATGGTGCAGCTATCGGTGCTCGCCTGGCAGCGATTGTTCGTCAAGCCGGGCCTCGAGCGCGTGGTCGCGGTTGCGGTCGTGCTCGCAGCGGTCCTCCTGGCCGCGTATCCGTTGCCCCCGGCTCGGCTGAGCGAGGCCGAAGCGGCCGAGGCGATCCCCACTGCCGCCTCGGCCTCCGCGCTACCGATCCCGGGTGACATCACGATGGGTGCGCATGCTGGCGAGCTCCTGGTCGGCCTCACGATCCGGCCCTCGTCGAACGAGACGCTCGTCTACGTCCACGGACTGGGAAGCGATGCGGACGCGGCCGCGCGTCCGGTCGACGTCACGGTCGACGGCACGCCGCTCGACGTGGTCGAGTGCGGGGATACGTGCCGCCGCATCGCGACGACGCCACACGCAGGGGCCAACGTCGACGTCACGATCGAAGGACCGCACGGGGGAATCGCGAGGTTCGTGGTGCCGAGCCTCACGTCGCCGCCCGCGGACGCGTTGCTCTCCAAGATGACCGCGCGTATGAGCGCCCTCGGGACGTACCGACTCGAAGAGAATCTCAATGCCGGGCTGGGGGACTACGACAGCACGTACGCATTCGTCGCACCGGATGCCTTCGAAGGTCATACCGTCGGCCCAGACGGCACCGGCTCCCGAACGATCTGGATCGGGGATACCCGCTACCTGCGAACCCTGCCGGGCGGCGACTGGCAGATCGATCGGGGCAGTGCACCTCCCGTCCCGGTCTTCGTCTGGGACTCGTTCACGCCGTTCATAGACACTCGCATCGTCGGTCACGCCAAGGTTGACGACGTTCGGACCGATGTCGTGCTGTTCTTCGGTGGCGACGCGAGCCTTCCCGTGTGGTTCCACCTGTGGATCGATCGCACCGGGCTCGTCCATCGGGCAGAGATGCGTACCCTCGGTCATTTCATGAACCACCGCTACTACGCATTCGAGACACCCATCGAGATCCAACCGCCTCAGATCCCGAGCGGAAATGGAGGCGCGGGTGGGTAACGCGGTGTTCTTCGGTGGCTCCGTGGTTGCTGCCGTGGTGGCGGGCGCCATCGCGTTGTTCGCTCCGTGCTGCGTGTCGGTGATGCTCCCGGCCTATCTAGCGAGCGCGTTCCGGAACCGAGCGACCCTCGTGGCGATGACGCTCGTGTTCGCCACGGGAGTGGCGACCGTGATCCTGCCGATCGCCCTTGGCGCGCAGGCACTCCGACGGCTCGTCACGGCTCAGCACACGACGGTGTTTGCGATCGGCGGTCTGCTCATGCTCGGGCTCGGCATTTACACGCTCCTGGGAGGGCAGATCCATCTGCCGATGCCGGGCAGGCGGACCGGAGGGCGGGCGGGCGTTGTTGGCGTTTACTCGCTGGGCGTGTTCTCGGGCGTCGCCAGCTCGTGCTGCGCGCCGGTTCTCGCCGGCGTGATCGCGTTGTCGGGAGTGGCATCGTCGTTCTTCGCCGCGCTGGGCCTCGGCGTTGCGTACGTGTTCGGCATGGTTGTTCCGCTCTTCGCGATCTCGCTGTTGTGGGAACGCCGCGACTGGGGATCCAGCCGCCTCTTCCATTCCAGGTCGTTCTCCTGGCGGATCGGCCCGGTCAGGCGAACGATCGCCGG
Organism: Actinomycetota bacterium; assembly: GCA_043741335.1. GTDB lineage: Bacteria > Actinomycetota > UBA4738 > UBA4738 > HRBIN12 > JBBQVZ01. The sequence continues at coordinate 80 of JAYUAK010000050.1, read as the reverse complement.
TACGAGCCTCGCGAGCGGCGTCCTGCTGCTGCTCATGGGCGTGGCGACGCTCTGGGTCGCGGTTGCGAGATCGTCGATGC
>JAYUAK010000049.1:0-2485 GCA_043741335.1 Actinomycetota bacterium | reverse complement strand
ACCCGTCGGCGATCCCCGCGACGATGCGCTGTCGATCCTTGCCGGTCACGGCCGCCGTGAGGAGCGCGTAGGTGAGCGTGGTCTCCGATGACGCCGGCGCCGTCGGATCCGGCTCGAGGAGCGATGCCTGGCCGTCGTCCTTCGCTTCATCCCGGACGAGGTCGAGGAACGGCATCGCCCCCACTCCCTGGAGCAGCGCAGCAACCGAGCGCTGGTGTTGACCGGCCAGGACCTCGGTGGGCGCCATGATCGCGGCCTGGTGCCCGGACCCGATCGCGACCAGGGCCGCATGCACCGCGACCAACGTCTTGCCCGACCCAACGTCCCCTTGGAGCAGGACGTTCATCGGCCGCGACCGCTCCATGGCCTCATCGATCTGCTCGATCGCCCGTAGCTGGGCACCGGTCGGCTCGAACAGCAAGGTCTGGCGAAGTCCCGCGGTGAGCGTTCCGCCGACGACATGGGCCACACCCGCCTGCTCGGCCTCCACCCGATGCTTGCGGAACGCGACACCCAGCTCCAGGGTGAACAGCTCGTCGAACTTCAGCCGCTCCTGCGCGCGGGCGAGCTCACCAGGGTCGACGGGGAAATGGATCTTCCGAACGGCCTCGTCGTAAGAGCCGAGCTCCTCCACTTCCACCAGCTCGATGGGCAGCGGGTCGGGGATCGCAGGCAAGCGGTTCAAAGCCCCATAAACCAACTCCCGGATGGTGCGAGTCGCGATTCCCTCGGAGGCCGGATGCACCGGCGTGATCCTTCCCGTGTGGATCAGGTCGGAGTCGTCACCGCGCAGCAGTTCGACCTCCTGGTTCGCGAGCTGTGTCCGACCCCGGTACAGCGTGGCGACACCGGAGACCGCCACCTCCTGACCCTCCTTGTAGACGTTCGCGAGCCACGGCTGGTTGAAGAAGGTCAGATCAAGGAGACCGGTCTTGTCGTAGAGCGTGACGGTGACCATGGTCTGGTGTCGGCGCGTCGGACGCTTCGCCACTTTGCGAACCGTCGCGATCACCGTGGCGTACTGGCCGACCTTCAGCCCGCGGATCGTCTCGACTCGCGATCGATCGATGTAGCGCCGGGGATAGTGATGCAGCAGGTCGCCGACGGTCTGGATGTCGAACGCGCGCTCGAGGACCTCGTGCGCCTCTGCGCCTTTCGTCCGCGAACCCGAACGACGAGTTGCGATGCGTGCATCGATCTCAAGGACCGGGGAATCGAGCGAGAGCTTCACGGAAGGCTTCTTCATCGGGGACCGGTTCTATCATGCGAGGTGATGGCGTTCCGTCGCTCGCGCTTTCTCCGGTCGTTGCTCGTGCTCGTCGCGATGCTGTGCGTGACGAGCGCCTGCGGCCGATCGCCGTCGAGCGACCCGAGCCCCGGCGCCGACGCGAGCGCGGGACCGGTGGCGCAGAACGCCGCGACCGCGTCCCTCCTGCCAACGCACGTGGCCGCGCTTCCCACGTTCGACGTCGAGCAGTTTCAGCGACTGTTGAAAGAGCTGCGTGGCACGCCGGTCGTGGTGAACGTATGGGCGTCTTGGTGTGGACCATGCAACGCCGAGGCGCCGCTCCTTCACGCGGCGGCGGCGCGCTTCGGCGACCGTGTGCAGTTCCTTGGCGTCGACATCCTGGACTCGCTCGACGGCGCGCGGTCGTTCATCTCCGATCGCGGAATCGTCTACCCGAGCGTGTTCGATCCACCGGGGGCGATCCGCGATTCGCTCGGGATGATCGGTCAACCGGTGACGCTCTTCTACGACGCCAACGGCGAGGTCGTCTCTTCGTGGCCCGGGCAGCTGTCGCAGCAGGCCCTCGACGACGGGATCCGCCAGGCCCTCGGCTGAATATCGCGTCTGGCGGCCGAGGCGGGCCAGGCCTAGGCTTCCAAGCGTGCCGACCTGCGTGAACTGCCTCGCCGAGAATCCCGAGCAGGCGCGATTCTGCCTCGCGTGCGGGACATCCCTCCAGACGGCGGTCGCGGGAGAGTCTCGCCGGCTCGTCACCATCGTCTTCTGCGACCTCGAGGACTCGACGCCGCTCTCGGTGCGCATGGACGCCGAATCGCTGCGCAAGGTCATCACGCGGTACTTCGAAGAGATGCGCACGGCGGTCGAGCGCCATGGCGGCACCGTCGAGAAATTCATCGGCGACGCAGTGATGGCGGTCTTCGGCGTCCCCCAGCTCCATGAAGACGACGCGCTGAGGGCGGTCCGCGCGGCGATCGACATGCGGGACGCGCTCGATCTGTTGAACACGGAGCTCGAGCCGGCGTGGGGCGTGACGCTCAGGAGCCGGATCGGGGTCAATTCGGGTCAGGTCGTCGCCGGCGATCCGCTCGGCGGGCAGGCGTTCGTCACGGGCGAGCCGGTGAACCTCGCCTCACGGTTGGAAGCGGCGGCCGCGCCGGGGATGATCCTGCTCGGCGACGCCACCTACCGTCTCGTGCGAGACGCCGTCTCTGTGGAGGAGCTTCAGCTCGCCGGGCT
>JAYUAK010000048.1:0-2493 GCA_043741335.1 Actinomycetota bacterium | reverse complement strand
GCTCGTCGACGCCCGGATCTTCGCCGGCGGGGCGCGACATCAGGTCGTGGTGACGCAGGCACATCCCGCGTTCGATGTGGAACGCCAACCGATGGTCTTCGACGTCCACGCCGGGATCTACTGGCGGCTCGAGGAGGGCGGCCTGCTCTGGGGCATGTCGAACCCGAAGGAAAGGCCGGGTCCGGCGCGAGAGATCGACTGGCCATACCTGCGCAGGATGCAACGCCGGCTCAGCGCGCTCGTACCCGCGACCCAGGGGTTGGGCATCCGCAAGGCGTGGTGCGGCACGATCGACTACACACCCGATCACCTGCCGATCCTCGGCCCGATCGTCACCAACGACGGCACGGTGATCGAGGGAACGACGGTGGCGTCGCCGGGAGGTCACGGGATGATGTGGGGCCCGGGCGTGGCGCGCGTGGCCGCGGATCTTTCCCTCGAAGGTCGAACCGGCGTGATCGATGTCACCGATCTGGGCATGGACCGGTTCGACGAGCACGGACACAGTCCGTTCTACGACCCGATCGCGCTACCGTTTCCTCCAAGCGCCGGCGAGGACGACGACGCCGACGACGACGCCAACGATTGAGGCCGCGACGCTTCAGCGAACGAGCGCCGCGAGGTAGCTGAAGGGCATGCGATCCGCGCGCGACAGCCCGTTGCAGGAGTAGCCCGCACCGGTCCAGCATCGGAAGCTCGTGCTGGCGTTCGCGTAGACCAAGACGACACGAAGCACCTGCGTCGCTCCGAACGGCACTCGTAGGTCGGCGTCACCCTGCTGGTTGAGCGTCACGGGGATGACGCGGAGGAACCCCGACCGTTGGAAAACCATCACGCGAGCGGCCGAGCCGGTGTTTGTGGGCGGTGCGTCGAGCACCAGGCGGAGCGACGCGGTCGCCGGGGATCCCGACCCCGGCTCGAACGACACGGCGCCGGTGCTCAGGTGGTTCAAGTGCAGCGTGCTCCAACCGGCGATCGGACGGCGAACGCTCACGCGGTGATGCCGAACGATCGGCGAGCTCGGATAGGCCGCCCCTTCCTCATAGAACACGGCCGGCGCCAGGTTCCACACGCCGAAGCCCGCGAGGGCGGAGGCGAGCGAGCGATGCCGCGAGGCGAGCGCCTTCAGCACGGCCCGCGCCGAGAACAGGTTGGGATCCCCAGGAGCGTCGGCGGCCAACTCCCACACACGGCGCACCAGGGACGGATCCGAGCCGCCGGCTCCATGGCTCTCGGTGAGGAATCGCCAGAAGATCCACGCGCCGTACTCGTTCAGACCCTGGCTGCTATCCACCGGCACCCACGGGTGCGCGAGCGGGCTCTCGCGAAGCCAGATGCGGTTGGCGTTCACGTCGTCGGCGACCTGATCCTCCATCCACACTGCCGTCCCCTCCATCAGCCAGTCGTCCTCGCCGGAGTCATACGCGTACTGCACCGCGTGGAAGAACTCGTGAGCCGCGGTGACGCGGAGACCGCCCAGTCCACCGCTCGAACCGAGCTGCGAGGTCGAGAAGTCGTTGTCCACCACGACGTATGCCGAGTAGTCGCGGTACAGGTAGCTGTCGTCGCTCGCGTGCGGGTCGTCCGTCGCCACGTACCCATCCAGGTTGCCAGCGCCCACGTCCGCCAGATACACATCGAGCCGTCCGTCGGGGCCATGGTCCCTGGACGTGATGTCGGACTTCGGCGCACGGAACCCCATCCGCCCGACCTCCGCCGCCCAGGCAACCTCGAACGCCGCAAGGGTTCGATCCACCTGATCGGGAACCTGATTGTGGTTGCCGTCGGTTGCCGGTGGCGCATCGGCGGTCGAGGACACCCAATAGACGCAGAGGTGCGGGCCGCAGACGTGCTTGCTTGGAACCGAGTACCCGTCGCCTTGCGGATCTGCGTTTCCGCCCGTGGGGCGGCGCGAGATCGGCAGCCCTGACGCGGTTTCGGCCGCCAGGCGGGAAGAGCCCGCGGGGGCATCCCAGCCGACCGAGGTCGCGCCCGCAAGCGATTCGAACGAAAGGGACGAGCCGGCGCCGCTCAACGCGATCAGCGCGACCACCGAGAGACGGCGCGCACCAGCACGCCCGAACGAAGACCCGATCATTTCCCTCCCACGCCGGATGGCGGTGCGCCCGGGCGTGATCAAGGGGGTCCCGGGGCCACCGAAGCCATCCTCAGTGGGTTGGGCGGACTACGTCAATCGGCCAGAAGGCCAGGCCACCGGCGGACGCCGCAGGACGGAGGAACGGGGTCGAACGCCGAGGACTACAAGGACAGGACCGGACAGGTGAGGGTGCGCGTGATGCCCTCGATCTCCTGCATCGGCATCACGATCGTCTTCGCCAGTGCGTCGAGGTCGTCGGCCTCCGCGCGCGCGATCACGTCGTACGGTCCAGTGACGCCGTCGGCGTTACTGATCCCCGGGATCCCCTTGATTTGAGCGGTCACCTGCGCCGCTTTCCCTACTTCGGTCTGCACGAGGATGTATGCGCTGACCAT
>JAYUAK010000047.1:0-13673 GCA_043741335.1 Actinomycetota bacterium | reverse complement strand
CTCACTGACCAAGCGCTACGGTCCGCTCGTCGCCGTCGACGGCCTCACGTTCTCGCTCCCCTCGGGCACCATCACGGGCTTCCTCGGCCCCAACGGCGCCGGTAAGACGACCACCCTGCGGCTGCTGCTCGGGCTCGCCCAGCCGACCGCTGGCGAGGCGCTCGTCTTCGGCCGCCGTTACTGCGAGCTTGACGACCCGATGCGGCGTGTCGGCGCGGTGCTCGAGTCAAGCGACTTCCACGCTGGGGGCTCAGGGCGTGACCACCTGCGAACCATCGCGCTCGGGGCCAAGATCCCGCCGAGCCGCGTCGAGGAGGTGCTGGCCTTGGTCGAGATCGAGGCCGCCGCTGACCGGCGGGTGAAGACGTACTCGTTGGGGATGCGGCAGCGGCTCGGGCTGGCAGGGGCGCTGCTCGGCGACCCAGAGCTGCTCGTCCTCGACGAGCCGGCGAACGGACTCGATCCAGCGGGCGTCCAATGGCTACGGCGCTTTCTGCGCCAGTTCGCGGATAAGGGCCGAACCGTGCTCGTGTCGAGCCACATGCTTGCCGAGGCTGCGCAGACCGTCGATCAAGTCGTGATCATCGACCACGGCCGCCGGGTCGCGAGCGGGCGGCTCGATGAGCTCACCGGGGGCGGACGAACACTCGAGGACGTCTTCCTCGGGCTGACCGGAGGGGCATCGTGATGGCCCTGCTGCGCGCAGAGATGCTGAAGCAGCGCTCGACTCGGACCGGCCTCGGCCTCGTTGCGGCCATGCTCGGCCTCGTCCTTTTGGCCGTGCTCCTGCACAGCGTCGGCCTGCCTGCCAAGGACCTCGGCACTACCCACATACAGCTGATGGTGTTCGGCCGCGGGGAGCTCCTTGGCGTGCTCTTCGCCGCCCTGCTCGGTGCGATATCCATTACCGCCGAGATCCGCCACGGGACGATCCGGCCGACCTTCCTCGTCACCCCGCGGCGCGGTCGCGTCGTCGCGGCGAAGGTCTCGGCGAGCATCGTGATCGGGGCGGGGTTCGGGCTCGTCGCCGCAGCCGTTGCGGCGGCCGCGGGCACGGCTGCGCTGCACGCACGAGGGATCGACGTGCAGCTCGACCGTGGCGACTACGTGTTGCTCGTTCTGGGAAGCGCAGCAGCGGCCGCACTCTGGGCGGCGATCGGTGTCGGTGTGGGCGCCCTCGTTCGCCATCAGGTGCCAACGCTCGTCGGGGTCTGCGCGTGGCTGTTGTTCGTTGAAGGCCTGTTGGCCGGCGACGTCGGTGGCCTAGGCGACGTCGGCCGGTTCCTGCCCGGCGCGGCCGCAGCGGCGATCAGCGGGCAGGATCCGGGCACGCTGCTCGCGCCGGCGGTCGGCCTCGCACTGCTCGCCCTCTACACAGTCGCCACGACTCTGGCGGGCTCGCTCGCGATCTCCCACCGTGATGTCGGCTAGCTCGGGCGCGAAGGACACCAAGGCCAGGACCGGCCACCGATGATCCACATCACCGTGATCATCCAGAACCGCTACGCCTTCGACTCCGACGTGGTGACGGGAAGGCAGATCAGGGAGACGGCCACCATCCCTGCCGGATTCTCTCTCTACCGCCGCGTGCAAGGAGGGAACGAGCCGATCCACGACGACGAGCCGGTCGAACTGCGCGACGGCGATCATTCTTCTCGCGACCACCTTCGAATGTTTCATGATCGCGAAGGAGTTCGCGCGCTGTCGCGACATCGACGAACTGGAACAACCAGGCGAGAGACGGCGGCTCCGGATGATGGCGCCGCTGATCGTCGCCTTGAACGGCGACAGGCCGTGCAGGTTAGACCTAAGGCAGCGCAGTCGGGCGTCGAGTGCTCATTCAGAGGCAGCAGCACCCCTAGCTCGCGAGCGGAACCAGCCGGTACACACCGCCGGAGAGCGACGGCGCGTATAGCTCGCCTGAGGTGTCCTCGCCGAACGAGCTCAGGTTCGCGACGGCGGGGCCCAGGTACCAATGCGCAACCACACGTCCAGCCTGCAGGCGGATGGCCTCGAGCCGTCCGACGCAGAAGTCGCCGAACACGTAGGCGCCGTCCAGGCCCGGGATGGCCCGCCCGCGATACACGAATCCACCCGTGACGACACATGGCCCACGTCGCCGATCCACAGATCGCCGGTGGCTCGATCGAAGGAGTAACGCCACGGGTTCCGCAGTCCATAGGCCCAGATCTCGGGCCATACGCCGGCTTGGTGGATGAACGGGTTGTCGGGCGGGATCCCATAGGGCTGACCACCCGACGGTCGCGGCGAGATCCGCAGCATCTTGCCTAGAAGCGTAGACAGCGACTGGGCGTTCCCCTCACCGTCCGTGAAGGGGAGCGAACGACAGGCGACCTGTTCGCCGTGCCGGTCCACCCGGTTCTTGTCGATGACGTGCAGGTCTCGACGTACGAGTACCCGAGCGAGAAGGCGCTCGCCGACGTGCGCGACTCGATCAGCTCGGATGGCTACTCGGTTCCGACGGAGAGCGGTGGGATCGCCATCGTCGAGTGGGTAGCAACCCCGCATCTCTACGGAGCGGGCAGGCTGCTCGTCGTGTATGTGGGTGTTGATCGGCGCACGCTCGAAGCGCTGGGATTTCTTGCTCGGGCCGCAGTTCGCTGGCGGGTAGCTGTCGGGCGAGAACCTCTCGATCTCGCCAAGGCCTCGACTCCGCTACTATCTGCGTATGAACGTATCTAGCCATGCACTACGAGATTCGCTCGAGGACATGCCATCCGAGGCTCAGGTTGCAGGGGCTGTCGACACCTTCCGGCTGCTCGCTGACGCGACGAGGTTCAGCGTCTTGTGGATCCTCTTGCAGGGCGAGCGTTCTGTCGGGGAACTCGCGGCGTCGCTAGGCGCTCGGCCGAGCTCGGTCTCGCAACATCTTTCCAAGTTGCGGCTGGCTCGACTGGTGACGACGCGCCGAGCAGGCAATCACATCTACTACGCCGCCGACAGCGGGCATCTGCACTCACTTCTGCGCGAGGCCTTGCACCATGCCGACCACATATCGCAGGAGCTACCGGCTCACGAGGTGAGTCCGTGACGAAGACCAGCCACTCAGTTCCGGAGACAGTCCCTGAGCAGGGGGTTGCGCGTCGCGACGATGCGGGCGACCGACGCGCAGCCAACCGTGCGGTAGGCATATCCGCTCTGGGGCTCGGCGCCACCGGTCTCGTGGAGGTACTCCTTGCCATCTTGACCGGTTCAGTGGCGTTGCTAGCGGACGCGCTTCACAACATTGCAGACGTGTCGACTTCTGCGGTGGTCTTCCTCGGTTTTCGGATCTCTAAGCGGCCGCCCACCGAGGACTATCCCTATGGTTACGAACGCGCAGAAGACCTGGCTGGTATCGGTGTCGTGCTCGTCATCTGGGCGAGCGCGGCCTTCGCCGGCTACGTGAGTTACAGAAAGCTCGTCTCACATGCATCCACATCCCACCTGGCGATCGGGATCGCCGGTGCGGGGATAGGGGTCTTCGGCAATCAGCTGGTCGCTCGCTACAAGCTGAAAGTGGGCCGCAGGATCAACTCGGCGACGCTGATCGCGGAGGCGAAACACTCGTGGCTGGACGCCATCTCCTCCGTCGGAGCAATGGTTGGGCTCTTGTTCGTCGCTTTGGGGTTCCGTTGGGGCGATCCCGTCGCCGGCTTCGCCGTGACCCTCTTCATCCTGCATGTCGGGTACGAAGTGACGAGCGAGATCGCCCACCACTTGATGGATGGAGTCGATCCCTCGATGGTCGAAGCGGCCCGAGGCGCCGCACTCGAGGTGGGGGGTGTGCAGTCGACCACCGTTCGAGGGCGTTGGATGGGACGCTCCTTACTCCTTGAGATCGAGGGACGAGTGCCACCCACAACCTCGGTCGCCGATGCGGATGCCATCGGACTAGAAGTCGAGCAAGCCGTGTTCGACGCAGTGCCGGTAGCCCAACGTATCTATTGGACGGCCCGTGCGGCAGCGAAGTAGCCGCCCCGAATCGTCTTGGGCTAGTCACCGTGCACCGATTCGCATTACTTCCATTTTCGGAGCGCCTCGACCTTTGCCCGGATCCCGCTTGGTCCGTGAGGCATCAGTCCGGTCCCATCGGTGAGCCCAGGAAGCTCCAACGCCCAAGTTTCGGCGCCAGCTTCCGGTCGATCCCGAGGTACAGACCGGCAGAGGAGAGGAACAGTCCTCCGAACACGATCACGTAGATGATGGCCCCGCCGATGTCGGTGGATCCCGGCGTGTACGGGCCTCCGAACCCTTCGGCGGTCGTCCAGATCACGACAGCGAACATCGAACCGACGAGGTAGGTCGCGTTGCTGAACGCTCCGAGCAGCAGCCCGATCGCGACCGCTGTCTCGCCCACAGCGACGACATAGGCGAAGGCGCGTGGGTTGACCTTCACGATGTCGATCCAGAACCCGATCCAGTCCTTCACCCAGCCGGGTTGCCCTTCTTGCGCACCCGTGAGATAGCTCGTCAACCCATGGATGAAATCCGGCTGCCACTTGAACCAAGCGTCAACGGCCCACGCCAAGCCGAACGAGATGCGGAGGATGCCGATCCCGGTCAACCGCCAACGCGGCCATGCGTTCGTGCTTGGTTGCGTCACCTTCGGTGACTCCAGATCAGCGACTCTCCTCGAGGATCTTTCGGCGGTCGCGGTACTCCTGCTCGGTCATCTCGCCGCTCGCGAACCGTTGATCGAGCGTCTGCAGCGCTTCGTCCCCTCGTGGCGTCCGGTCTCGCCGCTCCCCCGCTGTGATAGACCGCACCACCATGTAGATGAGCAGGACGAAGAGCGTCCACGACCCGATCATCATGACGTAACCCCATGCCCCATCGTGCCATCCGTACGGCATCATCGTCGCCTCCTTTGTGTGTCTTCGCCAGCGTACGGTGACCACCCAGGCGCAACCCGGGCCGATCGGCCCACTCATGTCGGGCCGTTCGGAGGGAACGGAACACGACCCATCCACGCAAACTATCTACGATGTACTACAAGACGTAGTCACACGGCTCCGCGGAGCGACTCATGCGGGACGAGTGGGTCCGAGCGTTCATCGGATCCCGTTACGGCTCGTGGCTGAACGCGAGGAGAGTGAGCATGGAAACCAGCCGGGCATCGACGGGGCACGTCGGACACACCGATAACCACTCGACGGACGATCACGGCGACGACCGGCCCGCGACAACGGTCCTTCAGATCGGGGGGCTGAACTTCGCGAGCGAGAAGAACCGGGTCGAGCGCGTCCTGGGGCGCAGGCCGGGCGTGCTCCTCGTTGAAGCGAATCCGGTCGCGCAGACGGCAACGGTGACATTCGACGCTCATCTCACGTCGCTCGCGGAGCTACGCAACTGGGTGGAGCAATGTGGCTACCACTGCGCAGGGCAATCGGTTCCGAACCACATCTGTGACGCGATGGAAGAGCCGCGCCCGGCCTCCGAGGCCCAGGGGTCGCAAGCTGGATCGCAGAGGACAACCGATCACGCCGGTCACGACATGGGTGCGATGGAGCACGCCGGTCACGACATGGGTGCGATGGAGCCCGCGGGCCATGACATGGGCGGCGAAGTCGCGCTACCCAGCCCTCACGACGCGATGGGACATGGTGGTCACGGCGGGATGTCGATGGAGTCCATGGTCCTCGACATGCGGAGGCGATTCCTCATCGCCGCTGTGCTATCCGTCCCGATCCTTCTTTGGTCGCGGATCGGTCGTGATGTCCTCGGGTTCACCGTCACCCCACCCTTCGGGATGCGGGATGACCTCTTCCAACTGATCCTCAGCCTGCCTGTGGTCTTCTACGCAGGCTGGATCTTCTTCGATGGCGCCTTCCGCGCCCTGCGAGCAAGGACCCTCGACATGATGGTCCTGGTTGCGGTCGCGGTTGGCGCCGGGTGGGGCTACTCGCTCGTCGTCACGCTCACCGGTGGTGGCGAGGTGTTCTACGAGGCCGCCTCCGTATTGACGGCATTCGTTCTCCTGGGGCACTGGTTCGAGATGCGTGCACGCGGGGGAGCCAACGACGCGATCCGCAAGCTCCTCGATCTCGCACCTCCGAAGGCGCTTGTCCTGCGTGACGGAGAGCCGGTCGAGATCCCGACGGCCGAAGTCCTGGTAGGCGATCTGCTGCTCGTTCGCCCCGGGGCGAAGATCCCGGTCGACGCCGTCGTGGAAGAGGGCGAGAGCGATGTCGACGAGTCGATGGTGACGGGAGAGAGCCTGCCTGTCGCGAAGGCCGCGGCCTCAGAGCTCATCGGGGCTACCATCAACAAGAACGGAACGCTTCGCGCCCATGCCACGAAGGTGGGATCGGATACCGCCCTCGCCCAGATCGTGAAGCTCGTGCAGGAGGCGCAGAACTCCAAGGCTCCGGGCCAACAGCTCGCCGACCGCGCGGCCTTCTGGCTCGTCTTCGTCGCGCTGATCGGCGGCGCCGCCACACTCGGCGTCTGGATGTTGGCCGGGCGTCCGCTCTCCGAGGCGATCCTGTTCGCCATCACGGTCGTCGTCGTCACCTGCCCCGACGCGCTCGGCCTCGCCACTCCCACCGCCATCATGGTCGGAACCGGCTTAGGGGCGAACAGGGGCATCCTGTTCAAGAACGCCACGGCGCTCGAGATGGCGGCCCGGATCCAGGTCGTCGTCATGGACAAGACCGGGACGCTCACCAAGGGCGAGCCGGAGGTGACCGAGGTCGTGGCCGAGGGGTTGAGCGAAGAGGAGCTTCTCCGACTCGCGACGGCCGTCGAGCGGGAATCGGAGCATCCCCTCGCTGAGGCCGTCGTGAACCACGCGGAGAGCCGATCGATCGCAAAGGCCAGGGCAGAGGGGTTCGAGAACGTCCCGGGTCAAGGTGCAACCGCCACCGTGGACGGGCATAAGGTCGCCGTCGGCAATCGCCGCCTCATGGAGCGCGAGAAGATCGACCTGGGCGCCCTGGAGGCTCGGCGCGAGGAGATCGCTGCGGGGGGTCGAACGGCCGTCATCGTCGCTATCGACGGCAAGCCGGCCGGGCTGATCGGCATCGCCGACGCCGCCCGCCCGACCGCCCCGGCCGCGGTCGCTGCGCTGAAGGAGAAAAGCATCGAGGTCGTGATGCTCACCGGCGACAACGAGGCGACGGCTCGACGGATCGCGGGCTTGCTCGGCGTCGACACCGTGATCGCGGAAGTGCTTCCCGGTGACAAGGCGAGCAAGATCGCCGAGCTGCAAGCAAGCGGTCGCAAGATCGCGATGGTCGGAGATGGAGTGAACGACGCACCCGCACTCGCTCAGGCCGATCTTGGCATCGCGATCGGAGCGGGAACCGACGTCGCGATCGAAACCGCCGACGTCGTGCTGATGCGCTCGGATCCTCTCGACGTCGCCACGGCGATCGCGATCGGCCGAGGAACGCTCCGCAAGATGCGGCAGAACCTCGGTTGGGCGGTCGGCTACAACGCGATCGCGCTCCCAATCGCGGCCGGCGTCTTCGAGCCGGCCTTCGGTCTCGTTCTTCGGCCAGAGATCGCCGCGTTGTCGATGTCTGGCTCCAGCTTCATCGTGGCGATGAACGCCTTGCTACTGAAGCGGCTCCGCCTGCCGAGCGCGGCTGGGCCGGCGCAGACGCCGGCGGAGGTCGAGGTGAATAGCCCGCTCGCGCCGGTCGGCTGAGACATGATCCGGCGAGCTCGGCGGACCCCCGTTGCTGGTTGCTGGTTCCAGCGCGCCAGGGCCGCGGACTGCGGGATCGGCGCACGCTTCGACGCTAGCTGACGGCTGGTTCTGAGGAGTTCGATGGGGAATCACGCTTTCTCTGGAGCCGGCGCCGTCGAACTTGTTGCGCTCGGATGAGGCGCGTCGGTCTTCTGTTCCGATCCCGCGCCGGTCGTGATCCAGAGCAGGATCGGGCGGGGACCGAAGGTCCCTTCTGGGTCGGTCCGTATGGCCCTGAGCACGTCGCTTGGATCCGAATAGCTTGGGTTTGTGGACTCAACGATGAGAGGAAAAGGCGAGCCTCCCTATCCGTCTCGCGTCTCCAACGAGGGCGTCACGCGGTACGGAACGGGCGTCTCGCAATCCGGACCAGACAAGGAGTGATGACCATGCAAGGCTCGAGCAAACATCTGAACCCTCTCTGGAAGCCCTGGGTGCTGATTGCAACCCTCATAGCGGTCCTTGCGGTGATGGCTGGAGTTCCCCCGTTCTTCATTGCCATCGTCGCGATCTGTCCCCTGATGATGGCGACGATGCACGGGGGCAAGCCGGTCACAACCACGGGGAACTTAGTCACCATAGCGGCGGCGACACCTTGGTTCGATCACAGCCGACAGGACCTCGGAAGTCGTCCATTGTCGAAGAAGAGGAGGCTCACCGATGATCCGGTTCGTCGCACGATCGTTGCGGCTGGCGCCGGAACCGCGATCTGGAAGCTGGTCGCGGTCTTCCCCGGGCACCTAAGCGTCGGCTAGCTCGTGGGCGTCTTCGTCCTCGCACTCGCCGCAACTCTCGTCACTTCAGCGCGCGGCGTCCCCACCTATAGCTTCTCCTACGATTAACTCGAGGCGGATCGCGTGATGATGCAACAGATGGCGGTCGTCGCCGGATCGACGATGGCCGCCCAGATGGTTCAAGACGGGATGCTTGGAAGGTCGAGCAACGCCGCTTACGTCGCTGCGCTGAACCAGCACGTGTACGCGTTCGGTCGCAGCATCGGTGAGGTTCCGTAGCAGGATCCCGTCAAGCCGACGTGCGGAAGCTGACGCTGCTCGCACTTCGGCCTTCGCAAGGAATCGCGATGCCTTCTAGATCCCTGACCACGACACATGCGGACCCTTCGCACCTGTCGTGCGTCGGATCGTCGCAAGCGGCCATCAGTTGACCCGGCCGCGGTCCTTGATAGAACTGCAGGGTATGCCAGACCGCGTACACGGCAACAACGAAGAGCGAGGCGACGCGCACCCGCTTCCGGTCAGCCGTCGGAGGTTCCTGCAGCGATCCGCTATGGCTGTCGCCGGCGGCGTGCTGTTCTCGTGCACGGGTGGGCGTGTGATCCCCAGGGTTAGTCCCATCAGCCCGTCGATCCAGACGCGGTGGCCGATCAAGCAGGTGATCTATCTGATGCTCGAGAACCGGAGCTTCGACAACGTCTTCGGCCGATTCCCCGGAGTGAACGGTGCGACGGTCGGAGTCTCAGCCGGTAAGGAGAAGCCGCTCATCCCAAGCCCCGATTGGCTTCCGGGCGATCTGCCCCACGACCGCGCCGCCGCCCTCAACGACCTGAGCGCTGGCAAGCTCGACGGCTTCGGTGGAGGCGTGTGGGGCGAGGTCTACGGCTACTCGCAGTTCTACGAGGAGCAGATCCCGAACTACTACCGGTGGGCGCGCGAGTACGCGATCTCGGACAACTTCTTCGCGTCGGCGCTCGGCCCTTCCTTTCCGAACCACTTCTTCTCCGTCGCCGGTCAGTCCGGCGGCGTCATCGACAACCCGGAGAACATCCGATCTCGCGTGGATCGCGTGAAGAAGAAGATCTACAAGAGCTGGGGCTGCGACGCGATCGGCGACGACGTGTTCGTGTTCGTCAAGGACGAATTCGGTGACCTGTCGAAGCACGACACTTGTTTCACGTTCAAGACCGTCGGCGAACAGCTGAGCGAGGCCGACATCGACTGGTCGTTCTACGCAGCCGACTGGGGACAGTCCGGGTACTTCTGGAACGCGTACAACGGTGTCCGCGATGTCTTCCACGACGAAGCGTACTGGCAAGCCCACGTGCGTTCGGTCGACAACCTCATTCAGGACATCGGGGCGGATCGGCTGCCGGCAGTCACGTGGGTCACGCCTCGATTCGAGCTGTCGGATCATCCCCCGTACAGCACATCGTTCTCCCACAACTGGGTGACCGACATCGTGAACACCGTGATGACCGGCGACATGTGGAAACACACGGCGATATTCCTCACGTGGGATGAATGGGGCGGGTTCTACGACCATGTGATGCCGCCCCTGGTCGACGACGTCGGGCTGGGGTTCCGCGTCCCGCTGCTCACCATCTCGCCCTACGCCAGACGCGGGCTGATCGACGACAAGCTCGGCGAGTTCTCGACACCGCTCAGGTTCATCTCGGACAACTGGGGACTCAACTACCTGACGCCACGGATCGCCAACACGCACAACTTCGAGCACGTCTTCGACTTCACGAAGCCGCCGCGACCTCCACAGCCCACCACGACGAAGGCGAAGACATACGGACATCCGTTCGGCTTCGTGCCGCCTGCGGGGTACCCAGGCTGGCCGCCGGGAACACGGCCGTCCGACTACATATCCTTCTGACTTCGATCACCGTATTCGGAGACGGCTCACATTCAGCTCCCGCGACTCCGTCATCTCGAGAACGGAAGGTGACCCGCGTCACTACACCCCGTAGTACATTGAGCGCGTGACCGATGGCCCAAACGACAACACGTCGATCGGATCCGTCGAGCCTACGACCCCGGACCAGGAATCCCCCAGAACGGATCGACGAGCCCCAAGGCTGATCCGTAACTTGTCGATCGCGGGCGCCGTCATGATCGGACTGCTCGCCGGATTCCAACTCGTCACGCGGGGCACATCGTCTGTCACCTCACTGTCCCCGGCGGACTTTCGAGCCCGCTCCGAGGCGGGCAACGGTCCCGCACCGAACTTCGCACTCCCGACCCTCGCCGGCGACGCAACGCTCGCTCTCCAATCGTTCCGTGGGTCTGTCGTCGTGTTGAACTTCTGGGCGAGCTGGTGTGCACCCTGCCGTGAGGAGGCACCAGACCTCGAGCGCGCGGCAGTGGCGTATCGTTCGCGAGGTGTCCGATTCCTAGGCGTCGACGAGCGAGATGACGCGGCGGCCGCTCTGGCCTTTCAGCGAGAGTTCAAGATCTCCTATCCGAGCGTCTTCGATCCTGCGGGATCGCTTGCCGACGACTATCAGCTCGTGGGCCTGCCCACGACCTACGTTATCTCACGCGATGGTCGTCTCCTGTACAAGTTCACTGGCTTCCTCGACAAGGCGACGCTGACCTCAACCCTCGATGCCGTCCTCGCGGCCGACGCTGCATGAGGCTGTGCCAGGTGATGGTCGACGGCCCGTCAGAGGCTCGACCAGCTCCCACCGCCGTCGCCGCTCACGAGAACTTGGTCAGAATAACCGTCGGCAACGCCGGCGTAGAGAGTGCGCCCGTCGCCGGGGGCGAGCGAGACGACGGCCGTTCCGCTCGGGACTTGTAGCACCGACCACGTCCTGCCTCCGTCGTCCGTGATCGCGGCGCCACCCATCCCGGAGACGACGATGCGATCGGTGACGTTCGGGTCCCAGCTGACCCACATCGCGCCTGGGACACGATCGAGCACCCGCCAAGAGGCGCCACCGTCTCGACTCTCAACGACGCCCTCCTGTATATCCGCCGCAACCACGTGATCGGCGTTCGCGGGATCCACCAGGATCTGACCCATGAAGTTCCGGCCCGCGCGGTCGCTGCGGATCGACCACGTCGACCCTCGGTCGGTGGAAACCATGAGACCAGCAGCTGGGGATGCCGCAAAAACAACGTCGCCCACACTGCCGAGCGCGTGAACATCGGTCGCTGGTGGTCCGCTGTCAGCGTGTGTGAAGGTTCGGCCTCCGTCCGTTGAGACCTCGATGCCAGGGTGTCCTCCGACCCAGATCTCCGAGCCGACGAACGCCCAACCCATCGCGTCGGCGCCGTCCAGGGTGCCGACATTAACCCACGTGCGACTGCTATCGGTCGACGAGGCCGCCGCGTCGTGCCCACCGAAGTAGATGTGGCTCGGCGCACCTTGTGCGATCACCAGGGAGTGGATCTCGATGCCGAGGGACAATCCGATGGAGCCACCGTGTTCCGCTCCCCCTGGGCGCTCACGGATGGTCCACAGACCAAGGATGATGGCGAGGAGACCGACTCCCCCCGCGATCCAAACCCCCAGCGTGGTTCTCTGACCCCGCGAACCAAGCGAGGCTTTTCGCGACATATGACTCCTTCTCGTGAACGTGCGGTAACACTACGTACCGTAGTAGTCTCCGTCACCTCGATCGAAAGCAACGGAGGGAGAGTTTGGGACCGTTCGCGCTCGCGTTGGTCGCAGGGGTCCTTTCGTTCTCCTCCCCTTGCTGTCTTCCGCTCATGCCCGGGTACGTGTCCTACGTGAGTGGCGTGGCGGGGTCGACCACGGGTGCGGTTGCCGTGAAGACCCGGGTCGTCGGCGCAGCGCTCCTGTTCGTGCTGGGCTTCGCCCTGGTGTTCACCGCGCTCGGTGCGGGTGCCTCCGCGTTGGGTTTGGTGTTGCTACGCCACCGATCCGGGCTGACGAAGATCGGGGGCGTCCTCGTCATCTTCATGGGGCTCGTCACGATGGGGCTGCTTCGCGCCCCATTCCTCATGCGTGAGAGGAGGTTCGACCTCCGTCGCGTCGCGCCTGGACCCACCGGGGCGTTTCCGCTTGGCATGGCATTCGCGATCGGTTGGACGCCATGTATAGGACCCGTGCTCGCGGGTATCCTCGCCGCCGCCGCCTCGACTCGGGCCCCACTGAAGGGTGCGGCGCTGCTCTTCACCTACTCGATGGGCTTGGGGATCCCGTTCCTGCTGTTAGCGCTCGGCCTCACCCGGGCGGGCCGCGTGGCGGGGTGGCTCCGCCGACACGGTCGCGCGATCGAACGCCTCGGCGGCGCGCTGCTCATCACCATGGGTGTTCTCATGATCACGGGGGCTTGGCTCAGGCTCTTCACGCCTGTCCTCCGCGTCTTCTCGCGAAGCGGATGGCCGCCCATCTGACCGACCCCGCGTCACCCAGTTACGGGGCACGAAGCCAACAGCATCGCTCGAAGACGGCGACGCAGCGTCATCCACAGCACCACGATCGCCCCGAGTCCGATGATCGGCTGGAGCGGCGCGAAGTAGGTGAGCGCGCCGCCCGTCCCGAGCAATGCGACGACGATCTTGTTGCAGATGGGGCATCCGACGGCGAGGTAGGTTCCGAGTCCTCCGCCGATCGTGCTTCGTTGAGCAATCGGCTGAAGTGGAGATCTGAGAGCGAGGACGAGCCCGAGCAACACCGAAGACAGCATAAGGAACACGTAGTCCTGCGGGCGCGTCGGCGTCATCCGGGAGAAGAAGCCGTTCGGGATCAATCGGGTCGGGATCGAGATGACGAGCGCGCTCGCCGCCGCGATCGCGAGCGCCCGCGCTAGGTACGTGGGGCCAAGGCCTCTGAGCTCCTTGAGCATCCCGAACGCCGATGGGCCCTTTGGGACAGCAGCGGTGTTCACGTCCGAGCCTCGGGCAGACACGGAAGCGAGGGCATGATCGCCGAGGGGTACGCAGCCTGGAACACGAGCTCGTTCGCTTGGTCAGCGGGCACCAACACTCCCTCTCCGGCGGTCTGCGCCTCGGTAAGGGTCATCACAAACCGGGCGACGTCCTCCAGCGTGAAACCGTTCTGTCGAAGCTCCACCTCGTTCACGAACACGCCGGTGTTGTACACGCCGTCGAACACGGGAACGGCGTCGGAGTCGCTGTCGAACCGGGTCTCGAGCTGAGCTGTGAGCACGCCTGTCGAGATCTGGAACGCGCCGCTCACGCTCACGTTGGGCACCGCGCCGTGATCTGCCGTCACGACCATCGCCCACTTCCCCTGGCCG
>JAYUAK010000046.1:0-5963 GCA_043741335.1 Actinomycetota bacterium | reverse complement strand
GCAACGCCGAGATCGACTCGATCGCCACGGACGTCGGCCGCGCTCCCCACGAGATCGAGCGAAGCGCGTGCGTGCGAGTGGTACTGGATCGCTTGGTCGACGAGCGCCCGGTCGGCGACGACATCCCGCCGCTCGAGGGATCGATGGGAAAGATCGCATCCGGTCTTCGCGAGATGAACGCGGCCGGCGCCGACGAGACCATCCTGGTCGTCACGCCCATTACCGAGGATTCCATCCGGCGATTGGGCGAGGCCATCGCGCTGCTCGGCTAGGCTCGCCGTCTCACGTCACGTGCAGCCGAGGCGCTAGCATCACCCGGCATGGAGTCGGTGGAGAACCCGTTCGATTCACCAGGCGCATGGTTGAAGACAGCGCTGCACACGCACACGTCCGCGAGCGACGGGGAGCTGCGTCCCGAAGCTGTTGCGGCGCACTACGAGTGGGCCGGGTTCGACGTGTTGGCGATCACGGACCACTGGACGCTCACTTCCGTACCCTCCACCGAGCACCTCATGGTGATCACCGGCGCGGAGCTCGCGGTCGACCCGCTCGCGAAGGGACGGTATACGGAGATCCTGGCGATCGGGATCGACGAGCTCCCCGAAGACCCGGGAGGCGATCGTGCCTATTGGGAGCGGATCGACAACTACGACTTCAAGACGTTCCCGGACCTCTCGGCGGCCGCGGCGTTCATCAGCGGACAGGGCGGCGTGGCCTTCGTCGCTCATCCGTATTGGAGCGGACTCCCACCCGAGACGATCCAGGGCGCCACGGGGTTGACCGGGCTCGAGCTGTACAACGCGAGCGCGGAAAGAGAGTGCGGTCGCGGAGACTCGTCGTACCTCTGGGACTCGGCTCTTGAGATCGGCATGGTGTTGTCCGCCATCGCGACCGACGACAGCCACTACCCGCTGTTCGACATCGGCGATGCGTGGACCATGGTGCGCGCGGAAGATCGTTCACGCGCATCGGTGATGTCAGCGTTGCGCGCCCGGCACACGTATGCATCGAACGGGCCGATCCTTCACGACGTGCGTCGCGATGGGGACGAGATCGAGGTGCGCTGCAGCCCGTGTGCATCCGTCGCTCTTCATTCGCGGTTCCAGCAAGGGTGGGCGGTGCGCGCCGATGATCGCGGCCGCCAAGAGGGCGCTCGGATCCTTGAGCGGGACGACCGCGGAGCGGTGGTCGGCGCCCGCTTCCGACCCGAGATCGAGGGTCTGCCGTTTGTACGCGTAGTGGTCACCGACGCTGAGGGTCAGAAGGCATGGACGAACCCCGTTTGAGGAGGGCGTCTCTGCCGTTATCGGCAGCGTCATGAGACCCTAGCCCCATGCACCGGATGTCCCGCACCATCACGAGCGCCCTCGCGGCGCTGGCATTCGCCTCGGCGATGCTGTCGATGCCCGCGGCGATCGCGAGGCCGGCTCCACGCACGAGGGCTCCCCACGCCACGATGTTCGATCCGCCGCCGAACGCGCTGCCCGGTATCGACGTCAGTCACTATCAGCAAACCATCGACTGGACGCAGGTGGCCGCCTCGGGCGTGCGGTTCGCGATCGCGAAGGCGTCGGAAGGAACTGGATACGTCGACCCAATGTTCGCGACGAACCGGGCAGGGGCCTTGGCCGCGGGGATCGTCTTCGGTGCGTACCACTTCGCGCGGCCTGACCTTCACCCGTTCGACCCGATCCCCGAAGCGGATCATTTCGTCGACGCGGCGCAGCTCGCGCCCGGCAACATCATCCCGGTGCTCGACCTCGAGCGGTCGGGAAGCCTCACCCCATCCCAGATCAGCGACTGGGTCTTGGGGTGGCTCGACGAGGTCACGGCTCGCACCGGCGTTCGTCCGATGGTCTACACCAGCCCTCTCGGCTGGGCGAACCGGACCGGAGACACAACGGCGATCGCCGATGCCGGCTACACCGTGCTGTGGGTCGCCCATTGGAACGTCGCGGCGCCGACGCTCCCGGCCAACGACTGGCAAGGCAATGGGTGGACCTTCTGGCAGTACAGCGACTGTGGCCACGTGCCGGGCATCGCGGGCTGTGTCGATCTTGATTGGTTCAACGGTGTCGATTTCGCGCCGGTCGTCATCCCTTCGCCGGACACGAGCGCGCCGGTAGCGACGCTCGCCACGCCGACCGGTGTCATCGGACCGGTCACCGTCTCGTTCAGCGAGATCGTGCACGATGTGTCCACGGAGAGCCTCGTCCTGCAACAGCGGGATACCGGAGTGCCGGTAGCGTCGACGATCGCCTGCTCTTCGAAGGTGGGTCAACAGGTCGACTGCGCCGCAGGCAATGTGATCGTTGCGGTGCTCGAACCCGAGGATCCGCTGGTGCCCGGCCAGAGCTACGCCGCGATCGTGAACCCGGGAGGGGCGGTTCCCCCGGTCGTGGACAGGAGCGGCAACATCGCCGCAACGACCGAGGTGGACTTCGCTCCTCCGATCCAAGTGGAACAGGCGAGCGATGCCGTCCACTACGACTGGCGGACCGTGTCGTCGCAGAAGGCGTTCGGGCGCTCGTACCGTGTCGAACACCTGGAAGGGGCGGCAGCGTCGTTCGCGTTCACCGGAAAGACGGTGACGTGGTTCACGGTCGCGGGTCCGTCGCAAGGCAGGGCCGCGGTCTGGATCGACGGGAAGGCGAAAGGTACGTTCGATCAGTACGCACCTTCGATGTCGTTCAAGGTGGCTCGGTCGTTCAGACATCTCCCCTCCGGAGAACACACCATCACGGTGCGCGTTCTGGGACAGCCGGGATCGACCAACGCCACGGACGCGCAGGTCTCGATCGACGCATTCCAGGCGGGCGGGAACGTGATCTGGAACCCCGTCCTGCACTCGTCATGGCGAAACGCGAAGAGCTCGGGCGCGTCGGGCGGCAGCGTGGCGGTGAGCGACTTGGCCGGCTCAGCGGTGGCTTTCACCTTCTTCGGCAGCGGCGTCGAATGGCACACGGTCCGAGGACCGCACCAGGGTCGCGCCCAGATCTACGTCGATGGCGCGCTCGTGAAGACCGTGGACAACTACGCGAGCGCTCCGGCGGCGGCCCTCCGGTCGATCGACGGTCTGGTCGTCGGCGTACACCAGCTGACGATCGTCGTCCTCGGCGACGCTCGGCCGGCGGCCGCTGGGACAGAGATCTCGATCGACGCATTTGCCGTTTCGGCCTGACCCGCGCGTAAGCTAGGGGTTTCATGAGCCATCTCGAGGTCCAACCCAAAGCCGTCCCACCCCGGGACATGCTGCGCGAGTTGGAGCCCGCGCTCCGCCTCGGGCTCGCACGGCACCTCGCGCAAGCCACGGAGTGGTTCCCGCACGAGTACGTGCCGTATGAGGTCGGACGCAACTACGTGCAGGAGCCGTGGGAGTCGACCGATAGCCACCTGAGCGAGATCTCGCGGATGGCCCTCGAGGTGAACCTGCTCACTGAGGACAACCTCCCCTACTACCACCTGGCGCTCTGGGAAACGTTCGGCAGCGAGGGACCGTGGGGCGAGTGGGCTCGTCGATGGACGGCGGAGGAAGGCCGGCACGCGATCGTCTTGCGCGATTACCTGACGGTGACTCGCGGCGTGGACCCCATCGCGCTCGAACGGGGGCGGATGGAAACGGTGTCGCGGGGCTACTACCCGGATGGTGACGGCGGATTCTTCGTCGGCCCACTGGACGGTCTGGTCTACACCTCGCTGCAAGAGCTCGCGACTCGGATCGCGCACCGCAACACCGGCGCCTACACCGACGACCCGCTGATCGAGAAGCTGACGGCGCGCATCGCGGTCGACGAGAACCTCCACTACGTCTTCTACCGGGAGCTGGCCAAGGCCGCGCTCGAGATCGATCCCTCCGCCATGCTGATGGCGATCAACCGTCAGGTCGTGGGCTTCCAGATGCCGGGCATCGAGATGCCCGAGTTCAAGGCGAAGGCGATCCAAATGGCGAAGGCCGGCATCTACGATCTCCGCATCCACCACGACCAGGTCGTGCTTCCCGTGTTGTTCAAGCACTGGAAGATCGATCAGCTGACGGGCCTGGACGATGCGGCCGAGGAAGCCCGGGAAGGCATCACGAACTACCTCTCCATGCTGGATGCGACCGCCACGATGTACGAGGAGAAGCGCGCCGCCGCCGCGAAGCCCTGAGCTACCTGATCCTCTGGCCTGATCCTCTGGCCTGATCCTCTGGCGGGTTCGCTAGTCCTTTACCGGGTGCCCGCAACTGGGGCAGAAGCGAGCGTCCGCCTTGAGCGCGTGCCCGCAGTTTGAGCAGAAGTGGATCTCGGCCTCTGGCGTCGGCCCGACGGTGGGGGTCGGAGCAACGACAGGTGGCGCCGGCGGCTCCGCGGGAGTCGAGACCACGGGTGTTGGCGCCGGCGACTCAGCCAAGGGCTCGACTACCGGCGGCGCAGTCATCGTCGGCGACGTTGCGGCCGGTCGGCTCTGGAACCCCACCGACCTCCCGGGCTCCGTCGGCGGCGGCGCCGCGACGGCCGAGAGCGGTGGCGGCACGGCGGCGGCGGCGGCGACCGCGGGCGGACCGCCCTTCTTCCGACGGGAGACCATCACCAGCCCACCGACGATGATGATGGCCGCGGCGGCGATGCCCACGATCATGATCGTGCTTCCGCCGCCGGACGATGATGACGAGGCAGGACTGGGCTCTGCGACCGGTACGTCTTCCGCGGAGCCGACCTTCGCCTGGGCGTCGGCGAGGGTTTGCGTCGCGAGCGGATGACCCGGGTACACGTCGAGCACCCGCTGGAGCGCGGGCACGGCGGCCGTGAAGTGGTTTGCCCAATACAGCTCCATCGCCGCTGAGAACGCGTCGTCAACCGGCCCGCGCGCCGGCGTCACGCCGGCCGACGCGAGCGCGGCGTTGATGTCATCGATCGTCCGGAGGTACTTCGCTCCCGATTCCCCCGATGACTGGACCGTCGAGAACGAGATGAGCCCGATGACGTCGCCCGCCTGATCGATCACCGGACCACCGCTCATCCCCGGTTCGATGTTCGCGTCGACCTCGATCAAGTTGCTCGTGCCCTGCGGTCGGATGTTGCTCACCTTCCCGAAGACCTTGTTCGGTTGGGTGACCCCGGTCTGAAGGCTGTCTCTGGACGTGCCCGGGAAGCCGAGGGCCGTGACGTCGTCGCCGGCCTGCAGATCGGACGCAGTCTCACCGAGCGAGACGGTCGGCATGTTCGTACCGTTCACTTGGAGGACGGCCACGTCGGTGTTCGCAAAGCCGGTCGAGGTGAGGATGCGGGCCGGCGCGCCTTTCGGAAGCTGCCCCTGGGCGACATCGACCGCCGAGTACACCGTCTCGATCGGTGTGATCGTGAAGTCGCACGCCACCGCGCTATAGCACTGCTGAAGCAGCTGGTTCCGATAGCCGAGCGGCAGCGTGTACTGGTCGAACGGGCTGCTGTTCGCGTCCGGGTAGTCATAGCCGTACCCCTCGAGGACGATCTTGTTCGCGGCGTAGTTCCGCATGTTCTGTTCGTCAGGCTCCACCACGTGGCTCGCGGTGATGACAGCTCCGTTGGGGGTCACCACGAAACCACTGCCCGTCGCATAGTCGAACGAATACGTGCGATCGAGATGGCCAAGACCTGAGACCGCGTTCGAGTTCTGGAAGATCAGTCGCACGTGGATCTTGACCGACGTGTCGATGAACACGACACCGGGGCTCGTGAGGGTGACCGCCCGCTCGATCTGACTCGGGCCGGTGGGCGCGGCGCTCTGTGCGCCGGCCAGAGTCGGGAACAACAAGAGTCCCGAGAGAGCAGCTAGCAGAGCTAGCGCCTTGCGTCGCACAGCGAAGAACATGGATCTCCTCCCCCTCGAGGCACCTGTTGGATGAGCCGAGTCTAGGTTCCCTCACACACCGGTTCAACAACGCTCCACACGCGGAGACGGCGAGTTCTTTGTCTAGAGTGAAGCCATGGCCGAGCGCGGAT
>JAYUAK010000045.1:0-5966 GCA_043741335.1 Actinomycetota bacterium | reverse complement strand
TGTGCCTCACCGTGGTCGCTCGTGGGGAGGTCGACCTTGCCTTCGATCTGTCTGGAGAGACCGTCACCCGGTCGAGTCTTGGTCGGCTCGCCCCCGGTGATCCGGTGAACCTCGAGAGGCCGGTAACGCTTGCCGCTCGCTTGGGGGGGCATCTGGTCCAGGGCCATGTGGACGGTGTGGGGGAGATCGTCGGCATCGTTCGCGATCCCGAAGGCGGCGCGACCTTGACCGTCCGCGTTCCCGAGGGATTGCTGCGCTATGTCGTGGAGAAGGGATCCATCACCGTCGACGGTGTCAGTCTCACGGTGGCCGGGATCGTCGGCGAAGCGCTCTCCGTCGCCCTGATCCCCCACACGCTCGGCGTGACCACTTTCGGGTCGGCCGCCCCGGGCGATCTGGTGAACCTGGAAGTGGACATGATGGCGAAGTACGTGGAACGACTCACGGCCAAAGACACGGCCAAAGACACGGCCAAAGACACGGAGGGACGATGAAGATGAGCGAGCAGGTGCAGCCTGACGTTGAACGGTCGGTGTTCGCCCCCATCCCGGAGGCGGTCGAGGACATCCGGGCGGGACGGGTCGTGATCGTCGTCGATGATGCCGACCGGGAGAACGAGGGCGATCTGATCATGGCGGCCGAGAAGGTCACGCCCGAAGCGATCGCTTTCATCGTTCGTCATACGAGCGGCGTGATCTGCATGCCGGTTATCGGCGCTCGCCTCGACGAGCTGCAGATCCCGCTGATGGTGGCCGCGAACACCGATCACCAGCGGACCGCGTTCACGGTCTCGGTCGATGCTCGAGCTGGCGTGACGACCGGGATCTCGGCTTCGGATCGCGCAACGACGATCCGGGCGATCGTGAGCGCCGATACCGCTCCAGAGGATCTGTCGAGGCCGGGGCACGTCTTTCCGCTTCGCTACCGGGAAGGTGGAGTCTTGAAGCGCGCCGGACATACGGAGGCTTCCGTGGATCTCGCCAAGCTGGCCGGTCTGTATCCGGCGGGTGTTCTCTGCGAGACCGTCAACGAAGACGGCACCATGGCACGCCTGCCCGATCTGGTCGACTTTGCAGCCACACACGGCTTGAAGATCATCTCGATCGCAGACCTCATCGCGTATCGACGCCAGCATGAGGTGCTCGTGACCTGCCTGGCCGAAGCGACCATCCCCACGCCGCAGGGTGAGTTCCGATCGTTCGCGTACGAGAGCGCCGTTGATGGACGGACCCATGTGGCCTTGGTACTCGGCGAGATCGGCGCCGGGGAGGATGTGTTGACCCGCGTGCATTCCGAATGCCTCACGGGGGACGTGTTCGCGTCCATGCGCTGCGACTGCGGCGAACAACTCCATCGCTCGATGGAGATCGTCGGCGCGGAAGGTCGCGGCGTCATCTTGTACATCCGAGGCCATGAGGGTCGGGCCATCGGTCTCACGCACAAGCTGCGAGCCTATGAGCTCCAAGATCAGGGGCGGGACACGGTCGAGGCGAACATCGACCTCGGGTTCCCCGCCGATCCCCGCGACTACGGCATCGGCGCACAGATCCTGGTCGATCTCGGTGTTCGCACGATGCGTTTGCTCACCAACAACCCGGCCAAGCGCGCGGGACTCGAAGGATACGGGCTCTCCATCTCCGCCCGAGTTCCGATCCAGACGGAGCCGACGCCACAGAACATCGAGTACCTCCGTACCAAGCGCGAGAAGCTCGGGCATCTTCTGGACGGTTTGCCCGAGGCGACGGCGATCGTCGGTGGAGCGGGGGAGCGGTGACCGTTTTCGAGGGCAGCCCCGATGGGGTTGGCCGTCGGATCGCGATCGTCGCCGCACGGTTCCACGGGTCCGTGACGCGCAAGCTCGTCGACGGCGCGCTCGCGGGACTGGTGTCGCACGGTGTGCTCGAGACCGACGTGGACGTGGTGTGGGTGCCCGGCGCGTTCGAGATCCCGCTCGTCGCCGGCCGGTTGGCCCGTTCCGGCCGACACGATGGCGTCATCTGTCTCGGCGTCGTGATCCGCGGCGAGACGGCGCACTTCGATCTCGTGGCGAACGAAGCCGCGCGTGGGATCGCCGCCGCAGCCCGAGAAAGTGGGATACCCGTCATCTTCGAGGTTCTCGCAGTAGATACCCTGGCGCTCGCGGAGGATCGGGCTGGAGGGGCGCACGGCAACAAGGGTTGGGAAGCCGCCGAGGCAGTGCTCTGCATGGCGTCGCTGCTCGAGGCGCTGTCCGGAGCGGAAGCTGCGTCCGGCGGTCGGGAACTGGCGCGATGATTATCGACAAGCCGTGGGGCAAGGTCGCGACCTACGCGCTCAACCAACCGTCGTCCGTGCGGATCATCACGGTGGAGCCCGGGCAAGAGACGAGCGTCCACTACCATCGGATGCGTGATGAGATGTGGGTGGTCCTGGACGCAGGCCTCACGATCGAGATCGGAAATCGCGTGGTGCAAGCGCAGTCGGCCGAGGAGTTCATGGTCGCTGCCGAGGAGACCCACCGCATCCGCAACACCGGAGGCACTCGAGGTCGGGTCCTGGAGATCGCCTACGGCTACACGACCGAAGACGATACCCAGCGGCTCGAGGACGCCTACGGACGGACGCTCGAGCCAGACTGGTGAGCTGACTGGTGAGCGGTCGTCGACACCCGGGGCAAGCGGCACCTATACTGGCTGACCAGCAGTGCATGACGTGTGTCTTCCACGCACCGGCTCATCCGGTGCGTGTTTTTCGAAAGAGGTGATGCGGGGTCTCGACTGATCCGAGGATCAACGACCGGATCAGGTCTCCACAGGTTCGTCTTGTGGGGGCCGACGGTGCGCAGATCGGGGTGGTCTCCACCCAGGATGCGCTGAAACAGGCCCGGGATCTCGATCTGGATCTCGTGGAGGTCGCGCCGCAAGCCGATCCGCCCGTATGCCGGATCATGGACTACGGCAAGTACAAGTACGAGCGCGACATCCGCCAGAAAGAGGCCCGCAAGAAGCAATCGCGGGTTGAGGTGAAGGAGATCAAGTTCCGCCCGAAGATCGACCCGCACGACTACGCCACGAAGAAGGGGCACGTCGAACGGTTCCTACGGGCAGGGGCGAAGGTCAAGATCACGATCATGTTCCGGGGGCGTGAGATGGCGCACACGGATCTCGGTCGCAAGATCTTGGATCGGCTGATTACGGAGCTCGGTGAAAGCATCGTCGTCGACTCGATGCCCAAACAAGAGGGGCGCAACATGATCATGGTGATCGGGCCCACCAAGAAGCAGCTCGAGGCCCGCGTCGTCGACGAGGAACCCGCGACGCAGCCCGCATCCGAGGAAGGGTGACAGCGATGCCGAAGATGAAAACCAACCGCTCCACGGCGAAGCGCTTCCGCATCACCCGCAACGGGAAGCTGCTTCACCGCAAAGCCACGGGCAACCACATGCTCACGAAGAAGAGCTCCAGCCGGCGCCGGCGTGTCGAAGGCATGTCGGAAGTGACCGCGGAGCGGAAGAAGATCAAACGGCTGTTGGGGGCGTGAACTCATGGCGAGAGTAAAACGGTCCGTCCACGCGAAGAAGAAGCGCCGCGAGATCCTCGAAAAGGCGAAGGGTTACACGGGCAGCCGGAACACGCGCTACCGCGTGGCCAAAGAACAGGTCATGCACTCCGGCAACTACGCGTACCGTGACCGGAGAGACCGCAAGGCGCAGTTCCGCCGACTGTGGATCGCTCGGATCAACGCCGCGGTGCGCCCGCACGGACTCTCGTACTCGCGATTCATCAACGGACTGAAGACAGCCGGCGTCGAGCTCGACCGCAAGATCCTCGCCGATCTCGCGGTCAATGATCCTGCGGTATTCGCCACGCTCGTCGAAACCGCCAAGTCGGCGCTCCCCGCCGCGGTCTGAAGGCACTCAGGCTGCGGCGTCGCCCGTCTCGAGCCGGTCGGAACCGTAGACTTCGGATGACTCCAGGTCAGTGAGGTGCCGTGCTCACGTCCGCTAAGAACCCGAAGATCGCCGCCGCCGCGCGGCTGAAGAAACGAACGTTCCGTGAGGAGGACCGCCGCTTCCTGGTGGAAGGCGCCCAGGGCGTGGGTGAGGCCCTCGAGGAACCCGGGCATCTGCTCCTGCTCTTCACCACCGAGGACCTCGATCCGCTGGCGATCCGGGCACGGCAGTCCGCCGTCGATGTGCAGGTGGTCAGCGAGGACGTGATGTCGAAGCTCACGTCCACCGTCACGCCGCAGGGGATCGTTGGCGTGTCGCCGTTCGTCGACATCGAGCAAGGGAGCCTTTCGAAGGATGGATGCATCGCGGTGCTTCACGAGGTGCGCGATCCGGGGAACGCTGGCACCGTTCTCCGCTCAGCTGACGCGGCGGGAGCAAGCGGTGTGGTGTTCACGTCGGGGTCCGTCGACGTCTACAATTCCAAGACGGTTCGGTCCTCGGCAGGATCGATCTTTCATCTCCCGATCGTTCGCGGCACATCGACGGTCGAGGCTGTGCGGCAGGCGCGCGCTTGTGGCCGCCGGATCCTCGCGATGGACGGCCAAGGCGAGGAGGACCTCTACGCCGTCGACCTGAGCGGCCCGATCGCGTTCGTGTTCGGCAATGAGGCCCACGGCCTGCCCATGGATGTGCGCGCGTTGGCAGATAGCACCGTGCGCGTGCCACACCAGGGGAAGGCCGAGTCATTGAATCTAGCGGCCGCCGCCACCGTGTGTCTCTTCGAGTGGACTCGCCGTCAGCGGGGCGGCAGCGTGGCTCTGGAAACCATCGTTGCCGCCGCCGCGCACGATATCCGCTCGCCCCTCACAGCGATGAAAGGGTTCGGCTACGCGCTCGAGAAGCGCTGGGACTCCATGACCGAGGATCAGCGCACCCTGATGCTCCGCGGGATCGTGTACGACGCCGATCGGATGGATGGGATCCTGCGGTTGCTGGTCGATGCCGGCCGTGTCGCGGCAGGAACGCTCGAGTTGTTCCCGGAGAGGGTCGACCTCGCCGAGCTCGTCCTGGGGATCGCGGAGTCGTTGCGGCGCGATCCCGAGCATCCGGAGCTTCGCTGGGTAGGCCGTGGCGACATCGTCGTCCTCGATCCCGCGCGTTTGAAGAGCGCCATCCTCGCGTTCGCGGAAGGGCTGGTGTGGTGGGGCAAGGAGGGCCCGATCACGGTCGAGGGCGGTCGGGTCGCGGACCGGTTGCAGATGACCGTTTGGCGCGAAGGGACTGAGCTCGCTTCGGGCGACACGGAGGCGCTGTTCGCGGCGAGGCGGCCGGGCACTGGCGCGGGCAGCAAGATCGGTCTGTACGTCGCTCGCGGAGTCTCCGAGACCCAGGGAGGGCGGGTCTGGGCAGACGTGACCGCCGGAAGGCTCTCCTTTCATCTCGATGTGCCGCTCACATCGACTGGTTGACCAGGACTGCTTGCTAGACTCGGCGACCACATGGACGCCCACGAAGGCCGCGCGATCCTGGAAGAAGAGCGGATTCACGGCCTCGAGACGATCGCCGCCGTCCGTTCGCGCGACGAGCTGGACGCCGCCAAGGTGTCGATCCTCGGGCGTAAGACGCGTTTTTCTGAAGTGCAGCGGGCGCTCGGGTCGTTCGATCACGAGGAGCGTAAGGCCATCGGCATGCTTGCGAACGAAGTGCGAGACATCCTGCAGACTGCGCTCGACGAGTGCCGTGCGAGCCTTGACGTCGCCGAGGAAGCCCGGTTGCTCGAGGCCGATCGCCTGGACGTAACCCTGCCGGGACGACGCCCCCGGCCGGGGTCGATGCACCCCCTCGCGATCGTGGAACTCCGCATCGTCGAGGTATTCACGCGGATGGGCTATCGCGTCGTCGAAGGCCCGGAGATCGAAGACGACTGGCACAACTTCGAGGCGCTCAACATCCCGCCCGATCACCCGGCCCGCACGATGAAGGATTCGCTCTATGTCGATGTCCCGGGTTTGCTCCTGCGAACCGAGACGTCCGC
>JAYUAK010000044.1:0-2506 GCA_043741335.1 Actinomycetota bacterium | reverse complement strand
GTGTGTCGTTCCCGACCTCCGAGAGGTTCGCCCCGTAGAGAAGGTCGAACACACGCAGGTCCAGGAAGAACGGATCGTCGGCCTGCCCCACCCAGCTGTACGACGGGTTCGAAGACTCGCCGAACTTCGTGGTCGCCTTGTCGAACAGGTTGCCGTTGTAGTTCGGCATCGAGGCAACGCCAACGTTGCTCGGCGCCACGGGCGCGTTGTTCAACACCTGGGTCTTGTGCCCGCCCGCGATCCGCCACAGGTCATACGTCTGGTACAGGTTCAGGTCGGGATCGTTGAGCGATGTGACGGGACCCGTGTTGTACAGGAACGTGTTCGGGTTGCGGAAGTGCGTGGTGAACTTCCACCGGTACACGATGTCGGCATTGGTCCCGCCGTCGTTGCTGATGCGGATGTCGTAGTTCGTGTTTTCAGCCCACGGGAAGAAGTTCGGACCCCCAGCGGGGTTCTCGAACGGGATCCAGTTGCTGACCAACGTGACCGTGTCCGGCCGATCCGGGCTCACGAACGCATAGAGGTCCGTGCTGTCGATCTGCGGATCAGCCGCGGTCAGAGGTGCCTCGCGGTGGCTCGACGCGCGGCTGGCGAGCGGGGCGAGGCCTGCGAACAGGCCGGCTCCGATCACCAGGGCGGTCGCCCCCGCAAGCACCTTGGTGCGGATGCGTTGCACTGACAAGGGGTGACTCCTCTCATGGATGAGGTTCGTGGTCCGCCCGCGCGCCCTCGGCAGCCTCGCCGCCGAGGAACCTGCAACATCCCCCCTTCCTCGAGCGGGGCGGTACGCCCGTGCTTCGCAAAGCGGAAGGGGTCGGATCACCTGGGAGCCAAGTTCCGCTCCGACGTCGGCGGGGCTTCAGGAGGCGGACGGCGAGGCGGGCACGGCGACGCTCGGGGCTGTACGCGAGGCGCGCAGGAACCCCCAGAACATGACCGCGATCCCCGCGAGGAGCGACACGGAGAAGAGCGGCAGCTTGCCGAGCGCGGCGAACGTGGAGCCGAAGCCCGCGATGACGGTGGCGCCGAGCGCGATCAAGAGCGTGCCCACGAACCGATCCTTCAGCTCCGGACGGCCGCGCATCCGCCGGGCGGACCAGAGCGCGCCGGCGACGAGGATCAAGTACGAGGGGATCGAGATCAGCTGCGGCAACCGGTGGGCCGGCGTGCCGTCACCGAACACATGCTTGCCCGAGGGCAACTGCTGGGCGAGCGCGTGTGCGTCGGTGAGGGCTCCCTTCACGACCGAGATCGCGTACGCCACCAGGAAGATCAGGACCACGTCGAGCACCAGATCCACGGTCCGGTTGCGGATCAGCAGTTGCAGCTCGCCGGCGGCGAGGAGCGGCACGTTCAGCACCGCGCCCAGCAGCCAGTACAGCTGGAACCCGAACCGGTCCCAGCCGTTCAGCGCTCCGATCGCGACGGCGAGCGATGCTACCGCGTACATCAGCAGCGCGAGCGCCCAGAGCATCTGGTACGAACGGCGACGCTCCAGGAACTGCCGAAGCAAGAGGACGGCGAAGACCACTGCGACCGCTGCCGCCACCAAGGGGAACACCCACATGGGCCAAGGATATCGGCCACTTCGGGTTCGTTGACGCTTCCCCACCTACAATGCCGGGGATGCCTTCCCCAAGGATCCTCTTCTCTTCGGCTGCGTTCTTCGCCCGCCCGCTCACCGACACGTTCCGTCTGCTCGCCGAGACGGGCTACGCCGGGGCCGAGGTGATGGTCACGAAGGATCCGGCAAGCCAGGACCCGCGGATCATGCGCGCACTGGCGACGGAACACGGATTGACGATCGGAGCCATCCACGCACCCTGCCTCCTGCTCACCCGGCGGGTGTGGGGCACCGACCCGATCGGCAAGGTCGAGCGCTCGATCGAAGTTGCCGCCGACGCCGACGTTCCGCTAGTGGTCGTACACCCACCGTACCGCTGGCAGCGTGAGTTCCGGCGTTGGCTGGAGGATCGCCTCCCGGAACTGATGGCGACCACCGGCGTGATGGTGGCCGTCGAGAACATGTTCCCCCTCCGCGTGGGTAGCCGTGCGATGACGTTCCATGCCAACCAAGACCTGGACGAGCTGGAGGGCCTCCCCCACCTGGTGCTGGATACGAGCCACGCGGCGGTCGCCGAGCACGACCTGATCGAAGTCCGGCGTCGGTTCGACAGTCGGATCCGCCATGTGCACCTGTCGGACAACGCCGGGAAGGGGTGGGACTCCCATCTCCCGCCGGGCGAGGGCGTGCTCCCCCTCGACGCGTTCCTGGACGACCTGTCGGCGAGCGACTACATCGGCGCCGTGTCCCTCGAGGTCGATCTGCGGCGACACCTGACGGATGCCGAACGGCTCCGCGCGATCATGATCTCGATGCGCGAGGGTGTCGAACGACGATTGGTGGAGCCGGCGAAGAGCCGGGCCGGCTAGCCACTCCTGCTAGGGTCCGAAGCGTGCGGCGACCCACGTTCATCGTGTTGATCGTGCTCTTCGTGCTGCT
>JAYUAK010000043.1:0-5972 GCA_043741335.1 Actinomycetota bacterium | reverse complement strand
CCTGCTCCAGGTCGTGGATGGACACGTCCTCGCAGAGGCACACGGTACCGCCGTCACCGTTCGGGGGTGTGACGTTGGACGTCGCCACGTCGCCCACGAGCTCCACCGGCTCATCCGGCAAGGCCATCCGCGCGAGCGCGTCGCGCGGCGCGAGTCCCAGCGACAGCACCAGCGCGTCGCACGCGAAGCTCCTCCCCTGTGTGCCGCGCCGGAGCACGACGGACCGGAGCGTCTTACCGCCGCGCGCCTCGTGCACCACCCCGTCGATCACGATCTCGCCGACGCCTGCCGGGACGCGACCGGCCAGCGCCGCCGGAACCGCGACCGCGACGACGCGGACCCCGGCTGCCTGCAGCGTAGCGAGGTGCTCGATCGCCTCCGCGGTTCCCGCGACCACGACCGCGACGTCGCCGGGGCGTACTCGGTGGAGGCCGGCCATCCGGGCGGCTCCGCGACCCAGCCAGATCCCGGGCAGATCGTTGCCGGGGAACACCGGGTGGATCTCCGCGCCCCCTGTGGCAACGACCACACGTCCCGGGTGAATGCGCACGAGCTCGTCCTGCGCGACCAGGGGCACCTCGATCCCCTCGTAGATGCCGATCGCTGCGTGGCCCTCCAACACGGTCACCCCCGGCAGCGCGCGGACCTCCGACTCCAGCGCACGCACGCGGTCGAGAGACGGACCCGGCGCGATCGCGCTGCCGATCGTCGCCTCGTCGCAGAGCAGCACCCGTTCGCCGGCGGCGGCGGCGGCGCGCGCGGCCTCGAGGCCCGCGCTGCCCGCGCCGACCACCAAGACGTCGCAGTGCGCGTTCCGTACCACCTTGCGCTCAGCCTGGAGCGTCTGGGGCAGTGCTCCGAGGCCGGTGGCGCGCCGGATCACCTTCTCGGCGACCTCCCACGCGAACCGCGGCCGGATGAATGTCTTGTAGTAGAACCCCACGGGCATCAGCCGGTGGAGCGAGTCGGTGACGTGCAGCAGGTCGTGCTCGGTCGAGGGCCAGCCGTCCTCGCGCATAACCTGCATGCCGTCAAGGCACGATGTCTGGCACGAACGGGTCGCAGGCTGACCGTCGACGGTGACGAGGCAGTTCGGGCAGTCGCCGGTGCCGCAGTAAAGGCCGCGGCGACGATGGTATTTGAGCGACCGTGAGAACGTCCGAACCCCGTCGCGAAAGAGTGCCGAGGCGACCGTGTCATCACCGACGAAGCCGATCTCCCGGCCTTCGAACCGGATCGATCCCACGTCAGCCGAACGCGTTCGTACGAGTGTCGCGGAAAAGGGTCGTCCAGGTGCGACAGCCAAGCGCGTGGTACCAACGCTCCTCCTGCGGACCAGCCGGGTTCACGGGCAGGAACACGCGCGCGAAGTCCGCCTCGGGGTCGGGCGCGTCGATCGCGCGGACCTCCCCGCCGAAGCTGAACTCCGTGGAGGGGCGAGGCCCGCAGTGCGCGCAGGGGATCTTGAGCGTCACGGCCGACCGTCCCATGAATCCATCTGTGACCCCCGTTCAGGTTCGCGAAAGCGGAGTCTGCCACGACCTGCGGCATCGTGGCATGAAGCGGATGTGACCGGGAGTATCACCCGAGGTCGCTGCTTCGCACCTTGCCAAGAACCTTCCTCGCTACACTCCGTTGCCATCCCAGCACGGTTCGAGGAGCAAGAAGCATGAAGGATCAGTACCAGGTCGTCGTCATCGGTGGCGGGATCGTGGGTTGCAGCGTCCTGTATCACCTCACGCTTCGCGGCATGACGGACGTGGCCTTGATCGAACGCCAGGAGCTAACCGCCGGCTCGACCTGGCACGCCGCGGGTGGCTTCCACGCGATGAACAGCGACACGCGGATCGCCGAGTTGCAGAAGTACACGATCGGCCTCTACCCCCAGGTCGAACAGGAAAGCGGTCAGAGCGTCGGGTTGCACATGAGCGGCGGGATGGAGCTCGCCGGCACGCCCGAGCGGTGGCAATGGTTGAAATCGGAGCTTGACTGGCTCCGGAGTCAGGACACAGACGCCTATCTGCTGA
This sequence comes from Actinomycetota bacterium, assembly GCA_043741335.1. Taxonomy (GTDB): domain Bacteria; phylum Actinomycetota; class UBA4738; order UBA4738; family HRBIN12; genus JBBQVZ01. The sequence continues at coordinate 3,945 of JAYUAK010000043.1, read as the reverse complement.
CGCCCGAGGAAGCGGCCGAGATGGTGCCGATCGTCGACCCCAAGGGTCTCTACGGCGGCCTGTTCGACCCGCTCGAAGGCAACCTCGATCCGAACGGCGCCACGCAGGCATACGCAGGCGCGGCGCGCAAGCGGGGGGCCGAGGTGATCCAGCACAACCGCGTGCTCTCGCTCACGCCGCTCCCCGGCGGCGAGTGGAGGGTCGAAACCGAACAGGGCACGATCACCACCGAGCACATCGTGAACGCGGCCGGTTTGTGGGCGCGAAGGGTCGGCAACATGGTGGGCGTCGACCATCCGCTCGTGCCGATGCCGCACCACTACCTCGTCACCGATGAGATCCCGGAGGTCGCCGCGATCGAGGGCGACATGGCCGCCGTCACCGATCTCGAGGGCTTCACATACTTACAGCGCGAAGGCAACGGCGTGCTCCTCGGCATCTACGAGCAGAACCCGCGTCACTGGAAGGTCGAGGGTGCCGACTGGGACTTCGGCCGGGAGCTCTTCCCGGAAGAGCTGGAACGCATCATGCCGGAGCTCTCGATCGGCTTCGAACGTTTCCCCGTCCTGCGGGAGGTCGGCATCAAGCGTTGGGTGAACGGTGCCTTCACGTTCACTCCGGACGGCAACCCGTTGGTCGGACCCGTCTCCGGCATCCCGAACTATTGGGCGGCCTGCGGGTGCATGTCCGGCTTTTCGCAATGCGGAGGGATCGGGCTCGCGGTGGCCAACTGGATCGTCGACGGCGACCCGGGCTACGACGTGTTCGGCATGGACGTCGCTCGCTTCGGTCCCTACGCCTCCAACGAGCGCTACCTGCTCGACACGACGACGCAGTTCTACGCGCGGCGCTTCGTCATGGCCTTCCCGAACGAGGAGCTCCCCGCGGCGCGACCCCTCAAGACCACTCCGTGCTACGACGGATTCCTCGCGGCGGGCGCGCGCTTCACCGTGAACTGGGGCCTCGAGGTGCCGTTGTACTTCGCGCCCTCGCTCGACTTCGAGGAGCACTACACCCTTGGTCGTTCCAACGCCGAGCTCATTGTCGCCGAAGAGGTCGAGGCCGTTCGCACCGCCGCGGGCGCCTATGAGATCGCCCAGTACGCCCGCTACGAGGTGACCGGACCCGACGCGGAAACGTGGCTCGATCACCTTTTGTCGTCTCATATCCCCGCCGTGGGGAACATCCGACTCGCCCCGATGCTGAACGAGGCCGGACGGCTGATGGGCGACTTCACCGTCGCGCGGCTCGACGAGGACCGCTTCTGGTTGACGGGTTCGTATTACCTGCAGGACTGGCATCAGCGCTGGTTCCGTCAGCACCTTCCGGCCACCGGGGTCGACGTGAGGAACATCACGGACGGGTGGATGGGCTTTTCTCTTTCCGGTCCTGAGTCACGCCGGATCCTCGAACGGCTCACGGATGAGGATGTGTCGAACCAGGCGTTCATGTTCCTGACGTGTCGTGAGATGGACGTCGGGACCGCGAAAGCCGTCGTCGGCCGGATCTCCTTGACCGGTGAGTTGGGGTACGAGATCACCGTCCCGACCGAGCGGCACCGCACCCTGCTCCACGAGTTGCGCGCGGCAGGTGGTGACAGCAAGCTGCGTCTCATCGGTGACCGAGCCGTCGACAGCCTCCGATTGGAGAAGGGCTACGGCATCTGGTCCACCGAGTTCACCCAGGCGTACTCGCCGGGCATGTCCGGACTCGATCGCTTCGTCGCCTTCGACAAGGGCGATTTCATCGGTAGTGAGGCGGCGCGACGCGAACGCGAGACGGGCGCCCCCGAGCTGCTCGTGCTCCTCGAGGTCGATGCCGAGGGCGCGGACGCATCGGGCGATGAGGGGATATGGCTCGAGGGTCGCAGGGTCGGACTCGTGACCTCCGGTGCCTACGGCCATCACGTTCGGAAGAGCCTTGCCCTCGCGTATGTCGATCGCCAGATCGTCGAAGCCAAGCCCGATCTCACGGTGCACGTCATCGGTGAGGAGCGGGTCGCGCGGATCCTTCTCGAACCTCCCTACGATCCGAAAGGCAGCAAGCTTCGCGACACCCCCGCGTGATCGAGGGCGACAGACACTGCGGCAGCCTCCGCGGCTAGAATCACTGGCGTGGGCGAGCCGCAGGTGGGCGTGATCATGGGATCGCGTTCCGACTGGGAGACCATGCGGGTCACGGTCGAGACGCTCGAGGATCTCGACGTTCGGTTTGAGACGCGGGTCGTGTCCGCGCACCGCACACCCGATCTGCTCTTCGAATATGCGACCGGTGCCGCCGATCGCGGGCTCAAAGTGATCATCGCGGGCGCGGGCGGGGCTGCGCACCTTCCGGGCATGACCGCGGCGAAGACCCATCTTCCCGTGCTCGGCGTGCCCATCGAGTCGAAGGCGCTCAAGGGGATGGACTCGCTGCTCTCCATGGTCCAGATGCCGGCCGGTGTGCCGGTGGGGACGCTCGCGATCGGTCGCTCGGGAGCGGTGAACGCCGCGCTTCTCGCGGCCGCGATCGTGGCGCTCGAGGACGAGGGTGTTCGAGATCGCTTGAAGCGGTTCCGCGCCAGCCAGACCGAGAACGTGCTGGCGCACCCCGATCCCGACGAAGGCTAACGGTCCGTGCGCGTCGGGATCGTCGGAGGAGGCCAGCTCGGCCGCATGCTGGCGCTGGCCGGATACCCGCTCGACATCCGGTGCATCACGCTTGACCCCAATCCCGATTCGCCGGCGTCGCAGGTTGCCCCCTCGATCGTCGGGCGGTACGACGATCGAGAAGCGCTCGCGCGCTTGGCCGAGGGATCCGATGTCGTCACGTACGAGTTCGAGAACGTTCCGGTCGAATCGGCGCGGTTCTTGCGCGAGCACGCGCCGGTCTTTCCGCCGCCGGAGGCGCTCGAGGCCGCGCAGGATCGGGTAGAAGAGAAGGCGCTGTTCGATGGTGTGGGCGTACCGACATCCGTGTACGAGGCCGTAGCGACCGCCGAGGAGCTCCCGGCCGCTCTCGAGCGTGTGGGCCTGCCCGCGGTGCTGAAGACGAGACGTCTCGGGTACGACGGGAAAGGTCAGGCGGTGATCCATGATCCGCTGCTCGCCGTGGACGCCTGGCGCACCATCGGCGAATTGCCGTCGATCCTGGAGTCCTTCGTCGCGTTCGACCGGGAGCTCTCGATCCTCGGCGTTCGCGACCGCAACGGCTTGACGGCGTTCTACCCGTTGGTCGAGAACCATCACCGCGATGGCATCTTGCGCCTGTCGATCGCACCGGCGCCCGATCTGACGCCGGAGCTCCAGTCAAAGGCTGAGACGTACGCGCGCCTGGTGATGGATCGTCTGGAGTACGTCGGCGTCATGGCGCTCGAGCTGTTCCAGGTGGGGGACGGGCTCTTGGGAAACGAGATGGCGCCTCGTGTGCACAACTCGGGCCACTGGACGATCGAGGGAGCGCGGACGAGCCAATTCGAGAATCACGTGCGAGCGATCACCGGCCTGCCACTCGGTTCGACCGAGGCCTGCGGGGCGAGCGCCATGGTGAACCTGATCGGGGCGATACCGGATACGGCCGCCGTGATGGCCGTGCGGGGGGGCCACATTCACCTCTACGGGAAGGACCCTCGCCCTGGGCGCAAGGTGGGGCACGTGACCCTGAACGCGGAAGATGCGGGGTCCCTCGATCTCGACGGTCTGGCAAACGCAGGGGTGGAAGATCCTTGAAGTTCGGTATCAAGGTCGGCCCGCTGGGTGACGACCCTTAGGGGGACATGGCCTACCTGACCTGCCCCGACTGCATGATGCCGAACCCGGTCGGCGACGATGCCGTCAAGTACGCATGCTTCACGTGCTTCGCGGAGATTATCTTCGAGACCTGCCCCTCCTGTGAATACCGGCAGGCGATCCCATCTCGGTGGCAGCGCGCCTTCACCTGCGGCAGTTGTTCGGGGCGCGTCGAGAT
>JAYUAK010000042.1:0-6007 GCA_043741335.1 Actinomycetota bacterium | reverse complement strand
TCCGCATGGTGATCGATCGCTCGCGCGCGGATCTGCGTGCTGTACGGCTCGGCGCCGAACCCCAGACTGATCTCGCTCCGGATGAGCCCGCTCAGGTTTGCCAGATAAGGGTTTTGCGTCGCCTGGGCGATGGCGACGTGCAGTGCCTCATCGGCCGCGCGCGATGCTTCCCGGTCGGTCCCCGCGTCGCGATAGGCCTGCAGCGTGGCCCCGATGCGCTCGACGTCTTCGGCCGTACGCCGTTCTGCCGCGGTCTGGGCGATCAGCGGTTCGATGAGTTGTCGGAAGTCGAACAGCCGCTCGAACCGGTCCCAACCGGGAAGCAAGGTGCGTCGGATCATGTCCGTCGCGTCCGGCCCCCATCCCTTTTGTACGTATGCGCCGCCGTTACGCCCGCGACGTACTTCCACGTAGCCTAGGGCGGCGAGCCGTTGGATCGCCTCCCGCACGGTGGTCCGGCTGACGCTCAGCATGGAGGAGAGGTCGCGTTCGGTCGGCAGGCGTTGACCCGGAACGAACTCTCCGAGGGCGATCGCGGTGACGACTCGATCGGCGATGTGCTCGCCGGCGCTCCGCATCCGCACCGGCTCCAGGATCGTCGTTGCGCTCGGAGCATCCGGGGCGCCGGGGGACGCCGGGTCGAGCCAGCGGCGCTCGGGGTCGGATGCGATCGTCACGTCAGGACGCCCGTGTTCGCGTACCAACTTGCGATGAATCGCGCGAGGGTGCGAGCGCCGTCGACGATGCTTCGGAGCTCGACCGCTTCGTCGACCCCGTGGATGTTGCGGGCGGCCGGCCCGTAGCAGAGGGCCGGGGTGTCGAACTGATTCAAGTAGTACCGGGCGTCGGTCGTGCTTCCCAGGCCGTAGGTATCCGGACGTGTTCCGTGCGTCGCCTCGTGCGCGTCGGCGAGCGAGCGAGCGAGCGGATGGTGCGGGTCAAGAGCATGGCCCTGAGCGCGGAAACCGGAGGGACGGACCTTCGGCGGGTGTTCGCGGAGCCAGGGGTCCCCGCGCGCCGCGCGGTCGATCACCTCGGACACTCGTTCCAGCGCAACGCTCGCGGTCCACGCGGTCGGATGACCGATCCGCACGTCCAGTCGGGCGAGCGCGGGAACGCTTGACGCCCAGTCGCCCGCGCGCATCGCGCCGATGTTCACGTTATAGGGGTGGTGGTCCGCCTCTCCGAGGGCGGGGTCATCGACGCGCTCGTTCATCTCTCGCTCCATCGTTCGAAGCGCTCCGATCAGGGGGATCGCGGCGTCGATCGGGTTGACCGCCATGTTGGCCGACTGCGCGTGCGCGGCCTTCCCCGTGATCGTGATCTCGAGCCAGAGGATCCCAACTCCCGCCAACAGCAGGTCGAGCCCGGTTGGCTCCGTGAGCACGACCGCATCAGCCCGTTGCCCGGCCAGGCACGCGGCGAGCGCGCCGTTGCCGGTGCACTCTTCTTCGATGGCGCTCAGGAAATGCAGCGGCCCGGCGATCGCATCGGGTGCGGCGAGGCGCAGCGCGTCGATCGCGAGCGAGATCATGGCCAGCCCACCCTTCATGTCGCCGGCTCCTCGTCCGTACAGCCAGCCGTCGTGACGCAACGGGACGAACGGTTCGCTCGTCCAGAGCTCGGGCTCCGACGGCGGCACGACGTCGATGTGTCCACCCAGAAGCAGCGAGCGGCCGGTCTCAGGACCCAGCCGACCCAACACGTCGTAACGCCCGTCGTACGGCAGCAGCGGGACGCCGGCCGCCTCGTGCTCGCCGATGTCCTCGGGGATCGGGAGTTGCTCGACCGCGAAGCCCAACCGTTCGAGCTCCTTGGCCATGACCGCTTGCGCGCCTGCTTCGTCTCCCACGATGCTCGGCTGGGCGACCAGTCGCTCCAGGAACGCGAACGCTCGCTCGGCGTCTGCCTCGATGGCTCGATCCACGGCCTCGACATCGATCGGGGGCTGGGTCAAAGGTTGAATGTCCAGTCCAAATGCTCCTTTTCGCTGAGCCTATACCCGACGTCAAGTCGACACGGGTGCCTCGCCGGACCCGCTGCCAAGGATCGCCGCCAAGGATCGCCGCCGGAGGTCGCGGTGATAGGTTCGGGCTCCGTGGAGCGCTCCTCACGATCCTCGACGCTCGCGATCGCCTGCTTCGGGATCGGGGTGGCGGCCATGGCGCTCGTCGCATCCGTACCCGGGTCGCCGCTGCACCCCGTGCTGCCACCCAGTGCGGAACCCAGCGGGCCGTTCCGATGGCTCGCGGGCGTCCTCACGATCGACGACCTCCATGGGTCCGCCTTGGTCGTGGCCGGCGTGCTGTCGGTCGTCGCGTCGGTGGCGTCGTTCCTGTTCGTGCTCCTCGAGGCATGGCGCGGCAGGGTGTCGCTGCGAACGGTCGTGATCCTCGCCGTCGCGGCACACGTGATCGTGCTGACGCTGCCGCTTCTCGTGTCACGCGACGTCTACTCCTATATCGCGTACGGGAACATCGCCGGGCTGCATCACGCGAATCCGTACGTGCAGACGCCGATGGACTTTCCGCATGATGCGGTCGCCGCGCTGGTGGGGCCGAAGTGGTTCTCCACGCCGGCCGTCTACGGGCCGTTGTTCACCGGCTACGCGTCGATCGTCATCAGGGTGGCGCACCAGCTGCGCACGCAGGTCGAAGTGTTTCGATGGACGGCCGCGCTCGCGAGCATGGGAACGATCGGCCTGATCGCGACAACGGTTCGCCGAGAATGGCCCGGGCGCGCGGCGTTCGCGGTCGCGGCCTTAGGACTGAACCCGGTCGTGCTGTTCCAGTCGGTCGCGAGCGGTCACAACGACCTCCTGGTGGCGCTCGCGATCGCCGGGGCGCTCGCGTTGGTGCTGGTGCGTCGAGACCTGCTCGCCGTGACGGCGCTCACGCTCGGCACGCTCGTCAAGGCGACGGCAGCGCTTCCGCTGCTCCTGCTCCTGGTGTGGTGCGTGGCGCGTGCGCCGGCGGGACGGCGCGCGCGGACGCTTGCGACGCACGCCGGGTTGGCGGCGATCGTCGGCGGGTTGTTCGCGGCCCCGTACTTCAATCTGCACGATCCGACGCTCGGCATGCTGGAGCTGGCCGGCCACGAAGGATGGCTCGCCCCGTCGCGATTCTTCCGTCGCTTGCTCGACGCGCTCCCGGGCGACACGCTCGGCGTCGTGGCGCGGATCGCGTTCGGGATCGTGCTCCTCGCGAGTGTCGCGTTGCTTGCGCGCACGGTGTGGCGAGCGGCGCGAAGCACCGACGAGACGCTTGCCGATACGCCAGAAGACGCGCCAGAAGACGCGCCAGAGGACGCGCCAGAAGACGCGCCAGAGAACGCAGGTCTCGAGCTGGGTGCGGCGTGGGGGTGGTCCCTGCTGCTTCTGATGCTGCTCGGGCCTGTTCTGCTTCCGTGGTACGTGACCTGGGCATTGCCGCTCGCGTGGTTGTTGCCGCGCACGCCTCGTTTGGTCCTGCTCGGGACGTCCGTCGCGCTCGGCCTATCCCAATGGACGGCGGAGCCGGCGCGCTTCCCGGCCGCCTACGACGCGAACGTGCTGATCGGGCACTACGTGATCACGCCGCTAGTGATCGCGCTCCTCGGTTGGCTACTCTTGGACGGCTGGCGGAGATTGCGTGGAGGGCTGCCGCTGCACGACGAGCAGGAGATACCCGGCACCGGCGGCGACGAGCGTCACGATCGTCGGTCCCACGCTGCCGGAGAGCGGTAGGCCCAGCCGCTCGAATGCGACGCCGCCGAGCGCGAGCGTCGCCACGCCGAACGCGGGGGCCACCGCGAACGCCGCGAGCAGGTCGAGTCCCGCCCAGCGTGCCCAGCCGAACCCGACGGCGCCGGCGAGACCGAGGATCGCGAGCGTAGCGAGACCGATCCCGATCGGCGACGAAGGCTCGAGAGGATCGCGGGCCGGGAGCAGGGGTGAGGGACCCGGGATCGTCGTGAACACGCCACGGCTCCATCGGAACAAGCCGGGGCCAGCCGTGGCGTCGGGGGTTCGGTTGAACGGCGCAAGCACGAAGGCGACTGACGGCAGTTCCGGGTCTTGCGGGATGTCGCGGAAATACAATCGCGACAACGCGTCGTACTCGGCATTGCTTCGGATCGTCGGGACCCCGGCCAGGAAGTTGTGAGGCGTCCCGACGTAGATGTAGACGTCCGCAACGCGGTCCGGGGGCATCGCGGCTCGGATGACGTCGGCCGCCCGCGTCGCCAGGAACGACGCGGTCGCGTCGGTGTCGTCCACGATGAACACGAGTGGGATGCCCGGCTGGACCATCTCGGCGATCCTCGCGGCGGTCGTGGTTCGCTCGACCTCGAGGGGAGAGACGAACGGCTGCTGCCTGCTCCACGAGATGAGCGCGCCTGCCGCCATCAGCCCCACGAGCACCGCGGCGGCGATCGTCGCAAGAACGACGCGACGCTCGAGCCAGAGCCAGACCGAGACGACGCCCACGCCTGCGAGCGCCGGGATCGAGAAGCCGAAGGTGATCAACCGGTCGGCGGGGAACCAGCCCGTGATGAGGCCGATCGGCGCGCCGATGACGACGAGCGCGGTCCACGCCGCGAGCAGCCTCCTCGCGAAGCCGCTCGTTCGCATCAGTCCGAACGCCGTAAGCGGGAGCGCGAGCCACTGGACGTAGCGCGTCCACCGGTGCAGGAACCGATCGAGATAGGCATGGCGAACCGCGTCCGCGAGACCCGCGCGCCGGAGGAAGCCGTCCTTCGACGTGTCGACCGCGAGGCGGGCCGGCCCGATCGCCATCGAGAGCAACCCCCCGGCGACCAGGGCACCACCTCCGAGCGCCGCGATCGCGACGCGTCCGGCATCGCTCGACCATCCGCCCCCTTGGCCGCCCTCTTGGCCGCGCTCTCGACGGGCGATCGACCACGTCGCCACCGCCACCAGCACCAGCACCCCGGTCAGGAAGAACTGTGGGTGCGCGAGCCCACCTCCGCCCAGCAGGATCGCCGCCGCCAAGGCGCCGCGCCGCGTCCCGTTCGCGAGGCACACGCCTGCACCGATGAAGGGCGCGGCGAACGCGAGGTTCGCCAGGTACCCGGCAGCCAGGTGTACGGAGAAGAGGCCGGCGAGCAGCCCGGCCAGGATCCACGCGGCGCGAGCGCCCCGTCGTTCGCCGGCAAGGACTCCCGCCGCGCGGACGAGCATCGCGGTGACCGCGCCGATCACCGCCCCGAGTGCAACCTCGAACCCGGCAGTCACGGCGACGATCGGCAGGTGCATCGTGGCGGCAAGGACCGCAAACAGCGCCGGGCTTCCAGGCCGCTCGCCGACGACGGAGAGTCCTTCGGACGCGCCCACACGCGTCCACCACAGGTAGACGGGGACATCCGGTCCGACGCCGAATCGGAAGTCGTGCCGCAGAAACGGGGCGAGCAGGGCGGACACGACGACGAGCACGAGCCCCGCGAGCCACGCGAGGTCGGTGCGCGTGCGCCCCCGATCGATCCCGTCCGTGTGCTACCCCGAGGCGGCGAACGAGCCCTGCACATCGACGACGTGCGCGCCGTTCACGTCCGCGATCCCCGTGCACGAGAACGTCCCCGCCAACGCCGTCGCCTCCGCCTGCGTCACCGTCACCTGACAGCCACCGTCCGTCGAGCTGAACGAAGCGGTCCCCGATGCAGAATGCACGAAGAACGTCAGGCGGAGATCGGCGGACGTCGGGTGGGTGCCGACGAACGACGTGCCTCCTAAGGCGAACCCTGCAGCGGCGGATGCCCAGTTCAGCGCGAACGCTCCGGGTGGCGGCGCGTAGATGGCGGGGCTCGAGAGCGGCAGAGTAGGTTGCGTCGTCTGAAGCGCACCCGAGACCACGATGGTCGCGTCCCCCGCGATCACGGATCCGGTGATGCCGGGTGAGGTCGTCGGGACGGGTCCGCCGCTTCCGTTGATCGTGGTGCCAGTCGTTCCCGTGGCCGCGGTCGGCGAGCCTTCGCCGGTCGTGCCCGCCGGCGAGACGTTTGCTGCCGGCGA
>JAYUAK010000041.1:0-2533 GCA_043741335.1 Actinomycetota bacterium | reverse complement strand
CATGAGCCCTTCTGACGCCCGCGAAGTAGGCCGAACGATCGGGTCCGGGTCGAGCCTTTCGGTCCTTGACGTCCTCGACGGCTCGTTGGTACGGTGCCCCGGCAGCTGACCAGACGACTGGAGGCCGCGACGCGATCCGCGCCGCGGCCTTTTTCGTTGCCCAAAGGGAGGATCGAGATGCAGGAGATCCAAGGCGAGGCCGAGCTGGAGGACGAGTTTGTCCTCGTTCCCGGGCTCGACGAGCACCACCTCGTCGACCACCACACGGTTGAGGTCGTCGAGCGCGGTGCCTGGTACGTCGCCAAGAAGCTCGCCTTGTTCCTGCCGGCGATCTTCCTGTTCATCCTTGCTATCCAGCTGATGAAAGCCGGCGCCACGGCCGTCGGACCTCAGATCAAGGGGCAGTTCCCGTTCGCGAACGGCGTCTCCACGCTGGGCACGGGTTGGCTGGGCGCCTACTTCGTGTTGTCGGGCTCACCGGTCGCCGCGACCGCGATCAGTCTGTTCGGCGCCGGCACGCTCACCAAGCTCCAGACGTTCACCATGCTCTCCGGCTCGCGCCTGGGCGCGTCGTTCATCGTGCTAATGACCGGCTTCCTGTACGCCATGAAGAACAGGAACCGGCACCGTGGCGAATCGATCGGGATCGGCATCCAGGCGATGATCATGACCGCGATCGTGTACGTGCCCGGGATGTTGATCGGCTACGCCATCCTGCGCGGCGGCCTATTGGACGGGATGAACTGGCACGCATCGGCGAAGATGGAAGCCCTCCTGGGCAAGCTCTGGGGCCCGATCGTCGACGTCGTCGAAGGCCATGTTCCCGGCTGGGCGTTGTTCCTGGTCGGGCTCGGGGTGATCCTGGTCTCGTTCAGCCTGCTCGATCGCGTGCTGCCCAACATGAGCACCGGGACCGCAGTCTCCAAGCACGCGAAGTGGCTGAAGCATCCGTGGACCATGTTCGGCTTGGGGTGCCTGGTGGCCTTCCTGACGCTATCGGTGTCGGTGGCGCTCACCGTGTTAGTTCCGCTCGCGGCCAAGGGCTACGTGAAACGCGAAGAGGCGCTCCCCTACATCATGGGCGCGAACATCACGACGCTCGCCGACACGCTGGTGGTGGCGATGCTCCAGAACACACCCGTGGCCGGCCAGGTTGTGCTGGCGGAGGCGATCGGCGTCACCATCGTCTCCTTGATCATCCTGGGTTTCCTATACCGGCCGGTGAAGACGGCCGTGCTCGGTCTGGACGACTACCTGGTCGCGTCGAACCGTCGCCTGGCCTTGTTCGTCGGCACGCTCTTCGTGCTGCCGATCACGTTCCTCCTCTCGGGGCTCGTGGTCGGGACGCCGGCTGGGTAGCCGCCGTTCGGACGAGGCGCCGGGCCGAAGGTCCCGGACCGACCGGCTGATTGACGCCCCCCATCGCCGCTGTTAGCGTGCCTTGCAGCAGCTGACCAGACGACTGGAGGCCGCGGCGGAAGGCACCGTTCTTCGCCGTGGCCTTTCTTGTTCCCCAAAGACACGAGCCCAGAGACACGAAGGAGAACCAGATGCACGTCGACCTGTACGTCGCGCTCGCCGCGCTGATCGTGGGTTTCACCGTAGGACTCACCGGGATGGGAGGCGGGGCGCTCATGACCCCCATCCTCGTGCTGCTTTTCGGCATCAACCCGAGCGCGGCCGTTTCGAGCGACCTGGTCGCCGCCATGATCATGAAGCCGATCGGCAGCGGCGTGCATATCCGCCGCAAGACCGTTCGTTGGGAGCTCGTGCGATGGCTCGCGATCGGCAGCATTCCCGCCGCCGCGTCCGGCGTGTTCATCCTGCGGAGCCTCGGCAACAGCGAGAACGTGCAGAACACCATCAAGCTGCTGCTGGGCATCACGCTGATGATGGCCGCCGTCGCGATGGTGTCGAAGGCGTGGCTGCAGGGCCGCCGGAACGCGCAACACCGCGCGGCCGGCACGGAGCCCGCTCCCCTTAAGGTGAAGCCCATCCCGACTATCCTCGTCGGTGTCGTCGGCGGCCTGCTGGTCGGCCTGACGTCCGTCGGCTCGGGCTCGATCATCATCGTCTGCATGATGCTGCTGTATCCCAGCCTCCGCGGTGCCGAGCTCGTCGGGACGGATCTGGTTCAGGCGGTTCCTCTGGTATCCGCCGCCGCGCTCATGCACATCTTCTTCGGTGACTTCGAGCTGGGACTCACGACTTCGATCCTGATCGGCTCGATCCCTGGCGTGTACTTCGGCGCGAGGATGTCCTCCAAGGCGCCCGACGGGCTCATCCGACCCGCGTTGGTGTTCGTGCTGCTCGCGTCGGGTCTGAAGCTCGTGAACGTCCCGACCGCCGCACTCGGGGTCGCGCTCGCCGTGTTCGCACTCGTTGCGCTCCCCCTTTGGGGAGCGATCGATGCCGCGAATCACCCGGACGTTCAGTGGGAGGCCGCGGGTCTCAGCCGTAAGACCTGGGTGAAGAGGCAGGCGATCGGTGCGCCGTTCGTCGTCGGGTTCTTCGCGGCCGTCGCGTACTTCGC
>JAYUAK010000040.1:0-6050 GCA_043741335.1 Actinomycetota bacterium | reverse complement strand
CCGTCGTACAAGCATGACTGTGCCAAGCGTTCGTGGATGAGGCACATCGGGTCACCTGCTGTCGTTCTCTTGGCTCTCGGTATAGCCGCATGTAGCAGCAGCCGCCGCCCCAAAATAGTCGAGCAGATGAAGGGCGCCATCAAGACCGCCAGGAAGCGCCGTCACTTCATACCCGGGGATCGGCACGAGTTCCACGTTCGACGACGTAGGCTGATGGCGATGCCGTTTCGTCGGACTTTCCCTCGGGTCGCCGTGCTCGCAGCCGTGGCGGTCCTCGCGGTGAGTCTGTTCTCGGTCGCCGACGGCCGTGACCAGATCGCCGTGCCGCGCGTGCGACCGAACCCGAACATCGCCCCCTTTCAAGGCATGGGCGTGTGGGTCGACCTCTACGACGATGCGGCGTGGAAGCACCCCGCGACCGCCGTGGCCGATATGGCCGCGCACGGCGTGCACACGCTCTACCTCGAGACCTCGAACTTCAACCGGCCGTTCCCGTTCGCGGACAAGCAGGGTGTCGCGGCGTTCGTGGACGCGGCGCACGCGGACGGTGTCCAGATAGTGGCATGGTACTTGCCCAGCTTCGTCGACGTCGCGAAGGACGCAGATCGCTCGAAGGCCGCGATCCGGTTCACGACCGATGCCGGCAACGCGTTCGACGGGTTCGCGCTGGACATCGAAGCGCCGGATGTGCCGAGCCCCGCCACGCGGACCGCGCGGTTGCTCGACCTCTCCAGTCAGCTGCGGACGTTCGCGGGCGACACCTATCCGCTCGGCGCCATCATCCCGTCGCCGCGCGGGATCGTCGTGCACAAGGACTACTGGCCGCACTTCCCCTACGCCGGACTTGCCGAGGTGTACGACGCGCTGATGCCGATGTCGTACTTCACATGGCATCACCCGACGGGCGACAGCACGCATCTGTACATCACGCAGAACATCCGCATCATCCGCCGCGAGGTCGGCAGCGACCAAGTGCCCATCCATGTGATCGGCGGCATCGCACAGGACGCGAGCCTCGCGCAGGCGCAAGCGTTCGTGAACTCGTTGCGGGAGCACGGCACGATCGGCGGGAGCTACTACACCTACACCGGCGTCGACGACGCGGAATGGGGTGTGCTGCAGGAGCTTCCGGCGAACCCGGTCGGGACGCCGGCAATGCCCGTGGCACCGGGGGAGACCGAGCTCGGCAACATCCCCGGCTCGGATACGACCCACCCCACCAGCGTCGTCTACGCCGTCGGCGGCTTCGCGGGCGATCGAACGCTCACGTACGACGCGTTCGATGCGCAGGACGGCGAGATCACGGTCTACGTCGACTGGGTCGCGGTCGCCACGATCCCCGCCGGTCCGGTGGGCGACTGGACCGGCCCGCAGACCCTCTTGATCCCCGACGACCTGCTCGTCGATGGCCAGACCAACATGGTCGCGTTCGTCCCGACCGACCCGACCGGCACATGGGGCGTCCGCACGGTGACGGTCACGAGGGCGGCGTGACCTCCGACCACGGTTGACCCGCCCTCTGGGCGTGGCTACCCTCAATCGACCCGACCGGAGGAGGACTCCTGCCCGATGCGTTCAACGCTTGCTCGCGCCGCCGTCGTGCTCAGCATCGCGATCATCGCGACCGCGTGCAACAAGACACTGAAGATGGGAGACCTCGAGACGACGCTCGGGAGCCAACTGAACGACAAGCTGAGTACGACTGGGATCACCGTCCAGTGTCCGGACAGCGTGAAGGCCGAGGCCGGCGGAACGTTCGAATGCACCGGCACGCTGACGACGGGCGACACGCTGACCATCAAGGTGACCCAAACCGACAGCAGCGGGCATGTCACATGGGTCGTCGTGGGCGCTACGACCGGACCATAAGGAGCCCGCGTGCTGCTTGAGAACAAGCGTCTCATGATCACCGGTGTACTGACGCCGCAGTCGATCGCGTTCTCTGCGGCGCAGGCGTGTCAGGAGCTGGGCGCGCAGATCGTGCTGACGAGCTTCGGTCGCGCGATGAGCCTCACCGAGAAGGTGGCCAAGCGTCTGCCGGATCCGCCGGACGTGCTCGAGATGGACGCGAACGATCCCGCGCAGATCGACGCTCTCCGCGACGAGCTCGTTACGCGATGGGGAACGGTCGACGGTTTCTTGCATGCGATCGCGTTCGCACCCCAGGACGCTTTGGGGGGGAACTTCCTGAATACGCCGTGGGAGAGCGTGGCGACGGCGATCCAGACGAGCGCGTTCTCGTTGAAGGCGATCGCCGTAGGCTTGTTGCCGCTGATGCAAGAGCACGGCGGCTCGATCGTCAGCCTGGACTTCGACGGTCAGGTGGCCTGGCCGATCTACGACTGGATGGGCGTAGCGAAAGCAAGCCTGGAATCCGTGAGTCGTTACCTGGCACGCGATCTGGGTCCGAACGGCATCCGCGTGAACACGGTGTCCGCCGGGCCGCTGAAGACGATGGCGGGCAAGGGCATCCCGGGGTTCGAGCAGATCGCGGATGCGTGGGCGCGCCGCGCTCCACTTGGATGGGACATCACCGATCCGACGCCGGTCGGTCGCGCCATCGCGTTTCTGTTCTCCGATCTTTCCGCGGGGATCACGGGCGAGCTGATCCACGTAGATGGCGGGTTCCACGCCATGGGGACCGACCTCTCGCTCTAGCACGGTATCGAGTCAGTTTGAATTCTTGTTCCTGCCATGGCCCGTGATCCAGAATCGCATCGTGTTCAGCATTGGCGACCGTAACCGCCTGCGGGATTGGGTGCTGGACATGGCCTCGTCTGACCCCAGCGTGGTCGCCGGCGCTGTCCTCGGCTCGCTTGCACACGATGAAGGGGACAGATGGTCGGACCTCGACCTCATGTTCGCCGTGGCAGACGACGTGCCTGTGACTGAGGTGCTGGAAGCCTGGAGTGGGCTCAGCTACAGCGATATCCAGTGCCAGCGTTGCCTCGAGCTGGGCCCAAGGGTACGGATTCCGCGTCGTTGATCGAGCTTCCTAGGGCGCGCGCACTCCCAGCTCGGTCGCAAGGCCTCGTTGCGTTCGCGCGATCACGTTGAACGCTTCCTTCAGTCCCCGCCGCGTC
Organism: Actinomycetota bacterium; assembly: GCA_043741335.1. Taxonomy (GTDB): domain Bacteria; phylum Actinomycetota; class UBA4738; order UBA4738; family HRBIN12; genus JBBQVZ01. The sequence goes on along the minus strand of JAYUAK010000040.1, from coordinate 2,967 downwards.
ACCGGTCCGAGCGTCGAGGGATCTACGAAGTCGTCGGGCGCGGCGCCTGCACGCACCTGCGTCACCTGATGGCGCAGCCGAACCTCCCAGAGATAGCGGAATGCCTCCCGCAGCTCACTCGCCGAACCCGCGATCATCGTTCCGGCGTCCTCTGCTCCACGGAGCCGATCGAGGGTCCCCGTGGCGGCGATCCCGGCTCGGATGGCCTCGACCCGCGCGATGTTGCCGACGATCGTGACGCCACCGTGTTTCACGTCGAGGCGTCCGACGTGCTCGCCCTTGCGCTCGACCACCAGGTCGCGGATGAATCCCGTCGGCGGGCGGGCATCGAGAGCCCGCTGCACCAAGTGACGCAAGAAGGCGTCGTCGTGTTGTGCCTCTCGCATCACGTGCTCGAGCTCGGGCTCGGGGTCGAGCGGTCCTGCCACCCTGCGGAAGTCGTACACGATGGACGACAGGATGCTTCCCGATCGACCGGGATCGCGCATCCATCCGCGGAACGCATCGACCCATCCCTGCACCGATCGGCGCATCGCTTGGTTCGATGCCATCGCGTCGCCCTTGCACCGGTGGATGCCCGCGTCCTCCAGCGCGGCCGTCACGAACTCGGCAAGCTCCGCGAAGTACGGATCGACGTCCTCCACCGGCCTTCCCTGCGGTTCGTAGGCGAGCGCGTGGTCCTGATCCGTGTGCAGGGCCTGCTCGTGACGTGCGGCGCTCCCGAGGGCGAGCCATGCCCACGGAACCGGCGGTTCACCGAACCGTTCGATCCCGAGGCTCAGCAGACGCGTGGTCATCGCGTCGACGACGAGCGCGATTACCCGCCCGACGCCGACCGGCTCCGAGCTGGCATCGACCAGCGCGCACACGACCTGTGGCAGCTCGCGCCCGGCGGCGACCACCTCGTCGCTCGTGCGCGCTCGTTCGATCGCGCTTCGGATCGAGAACGGCGTGTGACGGCCGACATCCATCAGATCCGTGGGCGTGACGACGCCCGCGATGGTGCCGTCGGGACGTGTCACCGGGAAATGGTGTACGCCTTCGGCGAACATCGCCAGCAGCGCCTCGCCCGCCAACGCGTCTTCGGGAAGCGTCTTCATCGGAAACGATGCGATCTCCTCGACGGGCGTGTCGGCACTGCGATGGACCGCCAGGACCCGTGAACGGAGGTCGCGGTCGGTGATGATGCCCAATGCCCCGCGCATCGGCACCAGCAAGCACGACACTCGCTCGGCGGCCATCCGTTCGGCGGCATCGGCCACGGTCATCCCTGGATCGGCCTCGATCGCGGTCCGGCGGATCAACCCCCCGACCGGACGGTAGGGGATCCCTGGTGGCTCGACCGCCTCGTAGCCGGCGAGCAGGCGTTCGCGCATGGTGCCCAACACGAACGTGCGCCCGGCGGACGTTCCCAGGACCTCGTCGGCGACGTCGGCACCGATCAGGTAGCAGAGCGTGTCCTCGTGCGCGCGGCAGGTGGCCGTCGGGCTCTCGCCGTCCAGCAGTGAGAACTGTCCGAAGACGTCGCCTTCGCTCAAGAGGTCATAGAGGCGTCCCTCCGTCAGCAGCTCGACCGCACCCTTGCGGATCACGTAGAGGAAGTGGGCCGGCTCACCCGACTGCTCGAGGATCACCGCGCCCGCAGCAAAGTGCTCGATCTCGACGGCCTTGGCCACCTGGGCGAGCGCCTCCGGAACAAGCGCATCGAACGGGGGGTGCCTCGCAAGGAACGTCGCTACGTCCACGCCGCGAGTATGCCCGCTCAGGCGAGCGGCAGGGCGATATTCGCCGTCAGCCCGCCACCCGGCGTCGGTTCGATCCAGATGCGGCCTCCTTGTGCCTGGACCAGCGTTCGAGCGAGCGACAGACCGAGTCCCGCTCCACCCGTGTCGCGTGCCCGCGAAGGGTCGGCACGGAAGAAGCGTTCGAACGCGCGGTCGGCCAGATCGGCGTCGAGTCCCGAACCGCGGTCGGAGACGGAGACGACCGCCTCGTTCCCGGCCGTCCTCCAGCGCAGCTCGGCGGCGCCGCCGCCGTGGATCTTGACGTTCTCCAGGATCGCGTCGAGCGCAGCTTCCACGCCGACGCGGTCGCCACTGGCGGCAAGCTCGTCGGGTCCATCGAGCGCGAGGCTGTTCGCATCGGCACTCTCGCTTCGGCGGGCGGCCGAGCGGCACGCGGCGGCGATGTCGATTGAGGTGCGTTCGAGGGTCACCGCGCCTCGCTCGGCCCGTGCGAGCAGCAGCAGGCGTTGCGTCAGCCCCGTCAGGTAGTCGACCTCCGACAGCACGTCGCGCCCCAGCTCCGCGTCGCGCTCGGCCAGCATCTCCACGCCTGAGCGGATGAACGTGAGCGGCGTGCGCAACTCGTGCGACGCGTCGGCGGCGAACCCCGCTTGGGCTTCGTAGGCGCGTTCGACCGGGCGGACGGCGCGTCCCGCGAGCCACCAACCCGCGGCGAGGCTGGCCACGATCGCGAATGCCCCGCCCGCGAGAAGCAGTAAGCGCACACGATGCACCAAGCGGTCCTCCGCGACCAACGATCGACCGACCGCGACCCACGCGACCGTTCGCCCCTCGATCACCGCCGGAACCGTGACGACGCGGACGCGCTCGCCGCTCACCGTCAGGTCTGTCACGTCCTCCGGGTAGTGACGCAGCCACGTGGGCGTCTCCGTCGGCTCGCCGACGAGCGCGTCGTTCGGCGCTTGGTACACCGCCACACGCACCGATGCCGCGGACGGCACATCGGAGTCGACCGGAGGGACGACGTTGCCCGCCTCCGCGATCCGCTCGGCCTGACCCTGCGCCAACGAGAAGAGATCGTCGGTCGCGCTGCGATCCAACGTCCGAGCGAGGATCAGCTGCAGACTGAACCCCAGCGCGATCAGGATGACCGTGAGCACCAGCGCGTGTGAAACCGCCATGCGCGAGCGGAGCGAGCGGAACATCAGCGGCCCACCGAGTA
>JAYUAK010000039.1:0-2546 GCA_043741335.1 Actinomycetota bacterium | reverse complement strand
CGAGGACGATACCCCGGAGAACCAAGATGTCCTGACACGGTGGGAGGCGGTGTTGTCCGCACTTGAGACCGAGCCGCTCACGCTGCACCGAGAGCTCGACTGGGTAGCCAAATACCGTTTGCTCGCCGCCTATCGAGAGCGCGACGACCTGGCTTGGAGCGATCCGAAGCTCCGGGCGATCGATCTCCAGTACCACGACATCCGTCGTGAGCGCGGGCTCTATTATCGTCTTGCCTCGGGCGGGAACGTCGAGCGGCTGACCACCGACGACGAGATCGACCGGGCGGTCATGGAGCCGCCAGAGAACACCCGCGCGTATTTCCGCGGCCGCTGCATCTCGAAGTTCCCCGACGCGATCGCGGCGGCGTCCTGGGACTCGCTCATCGTGGATACGGGAACCGAAGCGCTGCAACGGATACCGATGCGTGAACCCCTTCGGGGAACCCGGGAGCATGTGGAGGATCTGCTTCGGGAGTGCGAGGACGCGGCGTCGCTGGTGGCCCGTCTTCAGTCCTAGGTCTTTCGAGCCGAAGCTCTCGTAGGATAGGGCTGCCCCGCAGGAGGAGACCGAAATGCCGCAGGAGCAGGAACAGAAACGCACCCAACGCAAGGGTGGCGGCGCGGACAAATCCGACGCCGACGCCGACGCCGGCCAGGTCAACGCGTCCTCCAAGGCCTCTGAGCTCAAGGATGAGATGGACGGCATCCTCGACGAGATCGACTCCGTCCTCGAAGAGAACGCCGAGGAGTTCGTGAAGAGCTACGTCCAGAAGGGCGGGGAGTGACCGACCGGGTCGACCCACCGGTCTCGGGACCGTCGTTCGGCGCCAACCCGAGCTTCGTCGATCTCCTTCGCAACGCGCGGCCCGACCGCCCCGGATCGACGTCTGCACACATCGTGTCCGCGACCGACCTGCCGGTTCCCCACGGCACGACCGTGTTGGGACTGAAGTACGCGGACGGCGTCATCATGGCGGGGGACCGCCGGGCCACGTCGGGATACACGGTCGCCGACGCGAAGATGCGAAAGGTGTTCGCGGCCGACGACTATTCGGCGATCGCCATCGCGGGAGCGGCGGGGCAGGCGATCGAGATGGTCAAGCTCTTCCAGCTGGAGCTGGAGCACTACGAGAAGATCACCGGCGACCGCCTGTCGCTCGAAGGCAAGGCGAACCGTTTGGCGCAGATGATCCGCTCGAACTTTCCGCTTGCGATGCAAGGTCTGGTCGTCGTCCCGCTGTTCGGGGGATTCGATCACGGCCGGGGTGAGGGTCGCATCTTCTACTACGACGCAACCGGGGGCCGTTGGGAGGAAGACGACTTCCAGACGACCGGCTCCGGCGGCCCCCCGGCAAAGAACTCGCTGAAGAAGCGTTGGCACGCCGGCCTCAGCAGGAGTGAAGCGCTGCGTGTGGCCGTCGAGGCGTTGATGGACGCGGCCGAGGACGACGTCGCGACCGGCGGCCCCGACCCGACGCGAAAGATCTTCCCGAATGCGGTCGCGGTGACCGTTTCGGGCGCTGAAGACGTGCCGGAAGACGAGGTCGCGGCCGCCGTGGCCGCCGTCGTGGAGGAGCGGTCCTAGATGTCCTTCATGCCCTACGTCTCACCGGATCAGATGATGAAGGACCGGTCCGAGTACGCCCACAAGGGGATCGCGCGCGGCCGGTCGGTGATCGGCATGGAGTACGCGGACGGGCTGGTGTTCGTGGCCGAGAACCCTTCGTCAACCCTGCATAAGATCAGCGAGATCTACGACCGGATCGCGTTCGCTGGGGTCGGCAAGTACAGCGAGTTCGAGGACCTCCGGATCGCGGGCATCCGCCACGCGGATCTTCGCGGGTACTCGTACGGACGTGAGGACGTGAAGGCGCGCGACCTGGCCAACGCGTATTCGCAGTCGCTCTCCACGATCTTCACCCAGCAGATGAAACCGTACGAGGTCGAGATCCTGGTGGGCGAGGTCGACGGCGACGTGTCGGGGACGACGCTCTACCACGTGCTGTTCGATGGGAGCGTCACCGACGAGCATGGGTTCATCGCGATCGGCGGCCATGCGGAGGACCTTACCGAGGCACTCAAACAGGAGTACCAAGGTGGCTGGGACCTCGCGACGGCGGTGCGCGCGGGCGTGAAGGTCCTCGGAGCGCCGGATCAGCGCGAGATCGCTTCGGACGACATCGAGGCCGGCGTGTTGGACCGCACGCGAACCCATCGGCGGAAGTTTCGACGTCTCGACGATGCCGAGGTCACCCAGATCCTCGCCGGCTGACTCGCCGGCTCCCGGCCGATCTGGCCGGCAGGCCTAGACTCCTCGCATGGAGCGGCGGATCTTCGGGATCGAGAACGAGTACGGAGTCACGTGCACGTTCCGTGGACAACGACGCCTCTCACCCGACGAGGTCGCGCGTTACCTCTTCCGCCGGGTCGTGCATTGGGGCCGCTCATCGAACGTGTTCTTGGAGAACGGGGCGCGGCTGTACCTCGACGTCGGCTCGCACCCGGAGTACGCCACGCCGGAGTGCGACGACATCCGCGAGCTGGTC
>JAYUAK010000038.1:0-2546 GCA_043741335.1 Actinomycetota bacterium | reverse complement strand
TTCGGTAGACTCGTCAGCCGTCGCCGGAGTAGCTCAGTGGTAGAGCAACCGCCTCGTAAGTGGTAGGTCCGGGGTTCGAATCCCCGCTCCGGCTCCATGCCAATGACCGGTCGGCCGCAGCATCTGACAGGGTACGGTTGCCGCCCGGCCCAAGGGTTGCGAGAATCCGCCCGATGAAGTCCGCCCGCAAGCTGCTGATCGTCTCCGCCGGTTCGTTCGTCTTCATCGTCTCCGCCGCGCTCAACGCCGCGGCGCAGACCCCGGTGGACCCGTCCACCACGCCAACCGAGAACACGGGTGGTTGGGTGTTCAGCATGGCGCAGTTGTTGGCCGTCCTCGGCGTCGGCGTCGTGCTCTTCTTGATCGTCATGTACATGCGGTACGCGCCGAGGTTCGCGAAGGACGAAGACGGTTTGAAGGTCGTCCGCGCCGATCGGGTGCGTCTGGGTGAAGAGCTCCCTCGCCGGTCGGTCGACATCTCCCAGGCGGCTCCCCTCGTGGTGGCGCCCCCGGCCGTGCCCGTCGCCGCAGGGGCGGTCGCCGCTCCGGCTCCAGTCGCAGCGGTCGCAGCGGCGGCAGCAGCGGCGCCGGCAGCCGCGACACCCGCACCGGCGACGGAGGCCCAAGCCGCCACGGATGCCCCGGCCGCGACGCCACCGCCCCCACCACCGCTCGTTCCGACCGAGCGTCCCGAGGTCTCGCTGGATCAGGAGGTCTTCGATGCCACCCTTGCCGAGCTCATGGACAAGGGCACCGACCGCCGCGTCGCCGAAGGGCAGGCGCGCCGGGCCGGGATGATCGCAGCGCGGAAGAAGGCTGAGGGCTAGCCACCCCCTCGCCTCCGATGGACGCTCCCAACGCCGTCGACTGGTCCATGGGGTCCTACGCGGCGCGTCTGGCCGACTGGGAGACGGCCGTTGACATCGGTCGGCGCGTCTGTGGTCCGGGCGTTGGGGTCCCAGGCGTGGAGCGTGCGCGACTGCGCGAAGACATGGCCGAGATCGTTCCCCGCGCGGAGGGCTTGATCCGCGAGTTCACCGACATGGAGGTCCAGGGGTTCCGTTCGCGTCCGTGGGTCATGGCTCGTTCCGAGTGGATCCGCGCGAACCTCAACGGGCTCCAGCGTCTGCTCGAACCGCTCGCCGAGCGGATGCTCGATGGCCGCCCCACCCGGGCGGGGTTCAAACGAAAGGCGCTCGGTGCGCAGACCGGCGTTCTGATCGGCTACGTCGCTCGCAAGGTGCTCGGCCAGTACGACGTGTTCCTTCCCCCCGATGACGAAGGGCTGCTCTATTTCATCGGCCCGAACATCGTCGAGGCCGAACGCCGGTTTGCCCTGCCCGCCAAGGACTTCCGGTTGTGGATCGCGATCCACGAGGTCACCCATCGCGTGCAGTTCGGCGCCGCAGCGTGGTTGCGGAGCTACCTGTCCGGTCAGGTCGACGACTACCTGGGAAGCATCCAGCTGGACTCGGGTCAGCTGATGAACCAGGTTCGGCGCGCAGCCGAGGAGGCGAAGTCCGGCGCCGACTGGCGTGGCATGGGCGGTGTCTTTCTGCTCCTGTCAGCCGACCAGCGCGAGATCTTCATGCGGATGCAGGCGCTCATGTCGCTGTTGGAAGGTCACGCGTCGTACGTGATGAACGAGGTCGCGCGCGCCCACGTCCACGACGTCGACCGGATGCGTCGTGCGCTTTCGGCCCGCCGTCGCGCCACGAGCGTCGAGCGCACGTTCCAGAAGGCGATCGGATTCGAGCAGAAGATCCGGCAGTACGACACCGGCGAGAAGTTCGTCCGGACGGTCGTCGATCGGGCCGGGATGTCGGCGTTCAACCTCGTGTGGCGGAGCGCCGCCGATCTGCCGACGCTCGACGAGATCGGGGAACCGGAACGCTGGCTCGCGAGGGTGGGCGGCTAAGGGTTCCGATGCGCCGACCGCCGGCCGTCGCCCGGGTCCTCGAACGGGTCACGGCCACGGCGCGTGGGCACCAGATGTTCCTGCCGGGACAAAGCGTGTTGGTGGCGGTCTCCGGTGGTCCGGACTCCGTCTGCTTGTTGGAGTCTCTCGTTCAATTGCGACGTTTGTTCAAGATCCGTCTCGAGGTCTTCCACTTCGACCACCGACTTCGCGGGGGCTCGGGTGCGGATGCCGTATACGTGAAGCGGTTGGCGGCGCGGCACACGCTCCCGTTCCATCTGCGCGCGGCAACGTCGAGCCCCGCGAAGGGCGCGTCGGTCGAAGCATGGGCACGCGAACAGCGACTCTTTGCGATCGCGGAGGTCACGCGGGAGAGCGGGGTCGCGAAGACGGCCATCGGACACACGATGGACGACCAGGCCGAGACCGTGCTCATCGGGCTCGTGACCGGCAGCGGGATCCGCGGACTGGGGGGTATCGCGCCCGTAACCGGCACGTGGGTCAACCCGTTGATCGACGTCACTCGAGACGAGGTTGAGGCCTTCTGTCGCGCCCTGCACCTTCGCCCGCGGATCGATCCGACGAACGCCGACACGAGGTTCTTGCGAAACGCCGTTCGGCTGCGCGG
>JAYUAK010000037.1:0-2582 GCA_043741335.1 Actinomycetota bacterium | reverse complement strand
CCACGCTCCGAGACCCCAGCCTCCGCCGACTACTGCTTGCCTTCGGCGGGTTCAACGTCGCCGAGTGGGCCACGTGGATCGCGGCGCTCGTGTACGCCTACGGCATCGGGGGGGCCACCGCCGCCGGACTCATCGCGTTCATCCAACTGGTCCCGGCGACGATCGCGGCGCCGTTCGTCGCGATGCTCGGCGATCGATTCCCGCGCGAACGCGTGCTGGTGCTGGGCTACGTCGCGCAGGCCGTCGCGATGACCGCGACGGGCGCGAGCATGCTCGTCGGAGCGTCCGTGCCGCTCGTGTACGCGCTCGCCGCCGTCGCGGCAACCTCGATCACGGTCACGCGACCGACCCAGGGGGCGATGCTCCCGGGCCTGTCTGACAGCCCGGAAATGCTCACGGCATCCAACGCGGCGTCCTCGATCGTCGAGGGCGCGTCGGTGTTCGCCGGTCCCGCGATGGCCGGCGTCCTGCTTGGCATCGCGGGACCCGCGTCCATCTATCTCGTGATGGGTGGGATCGTGCTCGCGTCGGCCTTGGTGGCCTCTCGGATCCGATCGCGACCGTCCGCCCGAACGTCAGAGGATCACGCGCAAGGATTCGCGACAGAGGCCATCGGGGGGTTCCGCGCGCTCGCCGCCGACCCCGGAGCTAGTCTGCTCGTCGCACTGGGCGGCGTGCAGACCATCGTCTGGGGAGCCCTCGACGTGCTGATCGTCGTCATGGCGCTCGGTGTCCTCGGCCTTGGGGAGTCGGGCGTCGGGTACCTCAACTCGGCCCTCGGACTCGGTGGGCTGATCGGCGCGATCGGCGCGATCGCGCTCGTCGGACGGCGCCGCCTCGCGCCGGCGGTGCTACTCGGCATCCTCCTGTGGGGGATCCCGATCGCGCTCATGGGAACCGTAGCCGTGCCTATCGCGGTCGCCCTCCTGCTGGCGGTGGCCGGGGGTGGACGGTCGCTCATGGACGTGGCCGGTCGAACCCTCTTGCAGCGGGCGGTCCCCGACGAGGTCCTCACCCGTGTGCTGGGCGTCTTGGAGGCGTCGATCATGGGAGGGTTCGCGATCGGCTCGATCCTGGCTCCGCTCCTCGTGGCGACCCTCGGTCCGCGCGGCGCCATCTCCGTGAGCGGCCTCCTCCTCCCGGTAGTTGGGGCGCTCTCCTGGTCGCGGCTCGCACAGATCGATCGCTCGGCCACGGTGCACGAGGAGGAGATTGCGATCTTGCGGGCCTCGCCGATCTTCGCCCCGCTGTCCGCTCCCGCGATCGAGCGACTGGCGGCCGATCTCACCGCGGCGAGCTACCCGGCCGACGCGACGGTCATCCAGCAAGGTGACGTCGGCGATCGGTACTACCTGGTGCGCGCCGGGAGCCTCGATGTCACGGTCGATGGCCGCCCGGCAGGCACGCTCGGCCCCGGGGACGGCTTCGGCGAGATCGCGCTGCTGCGGGACGTTCCACGGATGGCCACGGTGATCGCGAAGACCGACGTTCAGCTCTACGCGCTCCAGCGCGATCGGTTCCTCGAGGTCGTCACGGGGCACCCGCGGAGCCTGAAGGCTGCCGAGGACACGATCGCCGCCACCGGCGGAGAACCAGCGGCCGCCCCGTGACCCCTAACCGTCCGGGACGGTCGTCGTGGTCTCCTCGCGACGGGCGAGCTCCTCGACGTTCACATCCCGTCGGGTCATCACGCGGACCGTCGAGACGAACCGCGCCGGGCGGAACATGTCCCACACCCACGCGTCGGCCAGGTCCACCTGCACCCATCCACCGTCGAGGTGCGAGACGTCGACCTTGTTCGCGAGGTAGAACCGACGCTCGGTCTCGATGACGTACGTGAACATCGGCAGGACGTCTCGATACTCGCGATAGAGCTCGAGCTCGCGTTCCTCTTCGAATCGTTCGATGTCGTCGGGTTCCATCGGCCCGTTCATCCTCTCACGCAGGCACGACATCACCGCGACCGAAGCCTGGCAGCGACGGTTGGCCCACGCCGGCGAACGACAGCCGGTGGATCGGAGTGGGGCCCAGGCGCTCGAGCACCTCGAGATGCTCGGCGGTTCCGTATCCACGGTTGTGGTCGAATCCGAATTCCGGGAATCGCCGATGCATGCGATCCATGATCCGGTCACGCGTCACTTTCGCCACGATCGAGGCGGCCGCGACGCTCAAGGTCACCGCGTCGCCCTTCTTGATCGACAACGAGGGGCACGGCATCCGCGGGATCGGGAACCCGTCGGTGAGCGCGTAGTCCGCTTCGATCTCCAACGCACGCACGCACCTCCTGAGCAACGCCAGGTTGCTCCGATGCAGACCGCGAAGGTCGATGATCGCCGGCTCGATCTTGCGGACCGCCACGCAGACCGCGTCCGCGGAGATCCGTTCGAAACAGACTTCCCGTTGGTTCGCGGTGAGCGCCTTCGAGTCGTCGATCCCTTCGCGGTCGAACCCGTTCGGAAGGATCACTGCCGCCGCGACGAGCGGTCCAGCGAGGGCACCTCGGCCGGCCTCATCGACGCCCGCGATGCGCATGAATCCCTGCTCACGGAGCGCCCGTTCGTACCGGTCGAGGTCGAGCTTCA
>JAYUAK010000036.1:0-2582 GCA_043741335.1 Actinomycetota bacterium | reverse complement strand
GACGTGGGTCGTGGAAGTAGTAGGGGATCTTGTTGACCAGCACGCGATCGCCCTGGATGAGCGTGGGCTCCATCGAGGGGCTGGGGATGAAGAACGCCTGGAACAAGAACGTCCGGATGATGAGTGCCAGGACGAACGCCATGAGCACCAGGCCCGGAATCTCGCCCAGGAATCCCAGAAGACCGTGACGCGGACTCCTCTCGCTGTTGGGCTCGGGGTCTTCGAGCGATGCGCGTTCGGCGGTCTTCATCCGGAAAGGGTACCGGTCCGAGGACGGAACCTCTGGACCAGCCGGGTGCCGTGCACGGCGATGAGCGCAAGCGCCGCAGTGATGGCGAGATTGGCGAACCACGCCCCGAGCGCACCGGCAACCACGGCCACAACGAGGTCGGAACCGCGGAGATCCGACACGAGCCAGCCGTGGCGCAGGCCGGCGTAGACCAAGAAGGCACCGAGTCCCCACACGGGGAGGAGTCCCAGGAGCACCGGCACCTGCGCCGCGAAGAACAGCCCGAGCATGATGAACGCGCTGCCCAAGACGAGGTTCATTCCGGCGGTGCGGGCCCCGAGGCGGGTGTGTGCGGTGAGTCCCCCGGCACCGTGACACATCGGCATCCCGCCGAGGAGTCCTGAAACCAGGTTGCCGATGCCGGAGGACAGACAGACGCGTGCGGGCGTCACACGCCGCGCGGCGGGCCCGAAGTACTCGTGTTCGAGATCGTTGGTGGCAACGACGGCGTTGCCGAACGTGAGTGGCAGCTGCGGGATGACGAGCAGGAAGAAGGCGGCCCCGAAGTCGCGCCAGGCCGGGACGGCGATCTGGGGGAGCGTGAGCGAAGGGCCGCCCACGTGGGGATCGGCGGCGAGCAACGCGACGGCGATCCCGGCGCCGAGGATGAGGAGACCGAGCCAGTAGTGCCGCGTCCTGGCGGCGGCCAGGACGCCTCCGAAGGCGGCAACCAGGAGGAGCCAAGGCCACGGCGTGGGTGGCGTGCCGGCGAAGATCTCCGGTGGTTTCGCCACGAGTTTGAACGCCGTGACTACGAGCAGGATCCCGACGCCGAGTTGGAGGGCGCGGACCACCGGCTTGGTAAACACTCGCGAGATCGTGTCCGCGACGTGGCGGACGGAGAGCAACAACAGGAAGGCCGCGATCTCGAGCCCCGCAGCGTGGATGACGCCGGGGGCGAGCTGTTGGGCGACAGCTACGGCGGTTAACGCCTTCAGTGGCTGCACCGGGAACGGCACCCGGAAGACCAAGCCGGCGCCCACCACGAGGAGGCCGGCGCACAGCAGAACCGAGCCGGCGTCGAGGCCGTTCACCAGGATCAGGGCCGTGGCGAGCGGCACCATGATCCCGAGGTCGGCAATCGCCCCCGCGACCTCACCGATCGAGACGTGGAAGGGGCCGGGTCGCAGCTCAGTTTCGATCAGTTCGACCATCCGATCAATATAGATACCTTCCGGCCTATGGGGCAAGAGAAAGCTGGTGGTATCCACCTAAAAAACTGGTGTTGGCCTTGGATCGGCGAGAAACGGGGTGGGGCGGAACTATTCCGGCAAGTTCACCATCACGCTGGTGGCCTTCACCGTGGCGACGGCCTCCATCCCCGGCTTTAGCCCGAGCTGATCCACCGCCTCGCGAGTGATGAACGCGAGGACCCGATGCGGCCCCGCCTGGATCTCGACGGTCGCCGAAAGCTTGTCCACCTTGATCTCGGTGATCACGCCGGGGAACCGGTTGCGGGCGCTCCCCGCGGCGATCGGTTCCTGGCTGCGGCCGGCCGCGAGCAGACGCGCGACCTCTGCGGCGGGCACCAGGCGCTGGCCGCCGCTCGTCCGCTGCGTCTTCATCTTGCCTTCGCGTTCCCAGCGTCGGAGCGTCTCGACGCGGACGCCGAGGATCTCCGCCGCCTCACCGATCCGATACGTGTCGGCCATCGCGAGGAGATGCTACCCCCAGGTAAACGCCTGGCCGTCCGCGAGGCTCTGTCCTTGTGGAAGGTGGAGCCCGTGGATGTTGCGACGATGACGGCGAACCTGGAGGGTGTGGCGTCAGAGATGCCGTCGACCGAGCGGGCGCACGACTTCGAGATGCTCTTCCGCGACGACGGCCCCGGGTTGTGGCGCGCGATCTATGCCTACTCGGGCGGCCGGCGCGAGGTCGCCGATGAGGCGGTGGCCGAGGCGTTCGCACGCGCGATCGCCTACCAGCGTGGGATCCGCGATCCGATCGCATGGATCTATCGCACGGCGTTCCGGATCGCCGCCGAGGAGATGCGGCGCGACACGAGCAGTTCGTCTGGACCGGACTCGATGGTCGAGCTCCCGGAGCTCGGCGAGCTCCTGAACGCGCTTCGGCGACTCTCGCCGAACCAGCGCGCCGCGATCGTCCTGCGGTTCGAGGAGGGTCTGAGCGTCGAGGAGGTCGCTCGCCGGATGGGGATCGTGGCGCCGACCGTTCGTGTGCACATCCATCGAGGTAGGAAGCGCTTGCGCGAACTGCTGGGCGCCGAGGAGGTTGACGATGCTTGAACGCTGGCAGCGCGAGCTGAAGAGACTCCGCCGCGCCGAGCCGCGCG
>JAYUAK010000035.1:0-2596 GCA_043741335.1 Actinomycetota bacterium | reverse complement strand
CGCCCGAGGACGAGAAAGCCTACGTGCACCGCGTGGGCCGGACGGCGCGCGCGGGCCGTGGCGGGACGGGCATCACGTTCGTCACGCCCGAAAAGCGCTCCGACGTCGGCAAGATCGCCAAGGTGCTGGAGCTTCACGCGGAGTTCGGCGAAGCCGGATTGCGGACGGATGCGCCGCGTGCGGGAGCCTCGCGTGCAGGTGCGCCGAGACGCACGGAAGATGGTCCCCGCCGATCAAACGATGGGAATCGTCGCCGGCGTTGACAGCTGAGGACTACCGCCGCGATCCTCATAAGGGATAGCGTGTTCCCCATGACCGGCTGCGCCGACCGACCTCGTCGATGGGGCGCCCTCTGCGCCCTGTTGGTCGTTGCCTTGCTCCCGGTGCTCGCGCCACCACCTGCCGTCGCGGCGCCCGCCCCCGTCAATCTCCGCGTGATGGAGTTCAACATTGAGTACGGCGGTACGGTCGTGAGGTTTCGCAGCATGGTGGAGGCGGTTCAAGCGGCCGACGCCGATGTCGTGGGCGTCGAGGAGGGCGAGGGCAACATCCCTCGTCTCGCCAAGGCTCTCGCTTACCCCTACTACAACGTGCGACTGCAGATCGTCTCGCGCTACCCGCTGATCGACCCGCCGCACGGCGACGGCCTCTACCTGTTCGTCGAGATCAGCCCCGGCCGCGTCGTCGCGATAGCCAATGTGCATCTGCCCGCTGGGCCTTACAGCCCGAACCTGACTAGGCGCGGCGCGAAGCGCAAGACGATCCTCGAGATCGAACGGCGGGTGCGGGTGCCGGCCGTAGAGCCTGCGGTCACCGCGCTCTCGGGCCTCGTCGCCCAGGGCATCCCTTCGTTCTTGCTCGGGGACTTCAACGCGCCGTCGCGCCTGGACTGGACGCCGGAGACGGTCGGGCTTCGCGACCAGATCACGTATCCAGTGAACTGGCCGGTGAGCGCGTTCGTGGAGCGCGCCGGATTCCGCGACTCGTTCCGCGAGGCGCATCCCGACCCGGTCTCCGACGAGGGCCTCACGTGGCCATCCGGGCGGCCCCGGCCAACGGGTGTGTGGAGCCCGGGGCCACACGCGCCCGCGGATCGCATCGACTTCGTCTACGCGGCGGGGGATGCGACGACCGTCGGAAGCGACCTGGTCGGCGAGACGGGGGGACCGGGCGTCACCATCGGCGTCGACCCATGGGGCACCGATCACCGCGCAACCGTGTCGGCGTTCTCCGTGCAGCCAGGCGTGGCGCCGACGTTCGTCGCGGTGGCCGACCGGCTCATCGAGGCCGGAGTTGATCAACAGGTGACGTTCCACGCCTCCGGCGCGGCCGGCGAACACGTCGTCGTGATCCCGAAAGGGGATCCCTCGTATCCGGTCGGGGACGTTCCGACGGCGAGCGCGACGGACGCCACGATCCCGATCGCGACCGACGACTGGATCCCCGGCGCTTACGACGCGATGCTCCTGGACGGTGGTGCCGTCTTGTCTCGGAGCCGCTTCTGGGTGGAAGCGCCGGGTGACCGGGCGCACGTGTCCCCGTCTCGCACCACCTACGGTGTGGGCGAACCGATCCACGTTCGATGGTCGAACTCCCCGGGTGAACGCTGGGACTGGATCGGCGTGTATCCGCGGGGCGCCGACCCGAACATCGACACCTACCTCTCGTGGTTCTACACGCATACGGCGATCGCGGGTTCCGGCACGCTCGATCCGGATTCCTACGGCCCCTGGCCCCTGCCGCCCGGCCGCTACAGCGTCTTGCTCCTCGCCGACGACGGTTACCGGGTGCTGGCCCGCGCCCGATTCAGCGTCACCAGTTGACATCGCTCCGTTTGTGGTTGAGTTCCGCTATGGATGTCGAACGACTCCGCCGTTTATCGCTCTTCGAAGAGCTCGACCATCACGATCTGTCGCAACTGCTCCGCTGGGTGCGCGAGGTCGAGGTATCGGACGGGACCCTGCTGTTCGAGCAGGGATCGATGCCGCACGACCTGTTCGTGATCGAGGAGGGGGCGGTGCAGGTCATTCACGACGGCGAGGCGATCGCCACGCTCGGACCCGGTGACGTGGTCGGGGAGATGGCGCTGTTGAAGCTCGAGCGTCGTTGGGCGTCGGTCGTGGCGACAGGACCTGTTCGCGCCGTCGCGCTGGACGCCGACGATCTCGCCGCGATGTCGGAGCAGATGCCCGAGCTCGCGGATCGGCTCCGCGAGACCATGGCGCGCCGCGACCGCCAGAACGAGGGCTGACCGACCCGTTCGAGCGCATGACAGCGGTGTCATGAGGCAACGTGTTGGCCTGCGTCACGTCCTCGTCCTTGAACCTTCCCCCATGACAGTCCTGTCATGACCCTTGTCTCCACGTGCGCTCGGCCCCATGGTCGCGACGCCGCGGTGTAGGTACGGCTCGTCGCGACACACGTGGCTGGAGAGGGAGGTGGGATATGAGGCGATCGATTCATCGTGGGCGGAAGGGAGCCGCGCTCGTAGCCGTCGTAGTGCTCGTGGCGACCGCGTGCTCGAAGAGCGCGCCGGCGACGCCGATCTACGATGTCTTCGCCCAGAAGTTCCGGTTCAACGGCATGCCCGCATCGA
>JAYUAK010000034.1:0-2600 GCA_043741335.1 Actinomycetota bacterium | reverse complement strand
GGGAGCGTCTCCATATCGATGTCCGGGAACCTTTCGATCCTCAACCAGACCCCCCTCCATCGCCGTCCGCGCCAGCCAGGCCCGGCGGGCCTAGCGGGACCCGATTCATAACAGAGGGAAGGTTGCTTCTGGAAGGGGTCGAAGGCAGTCAATATTCGTACCCCCGGTCGACGGACAGGAAATGACCCGAATGGGCTAGTTAGCCCAGGGGATCATCGTCAAGGGGACGCCTCCGCTGGCGAGCTCTCGATCGGCTGCGCCCCAACTCACTCGGGCGATGAATGAGAGTCCACCGTCGCGCCTGGGGCCGACGCTCGAGATCGCGCCGACCTCAGCACCCGCAGCGTCGACCGGCGCCCCGATCTCCGTGTCGGCGTGCGTCCAACCATGACGGAGCACCGTGGGCGGATGTCCGAGGTTGCGCACCTTCGCGACGGACTCCTGACCCAGGAAGCACCCTTTCGCGAAGTCGATCGCGTGTTCCAGCCGAGCCTCTGCGGGGAGCGCCCCGGCGTCGAAGTCCGCGCCCATCCGGGCATCGCCACGGCCCACTCGCCAGGCCTCATGCGCCGCCTCACCGATCCGGAGATACCCCCGGTCGAGGAGCTCGCGTTCGAGTGCGGGCAGCTCCGGGTGCAAGCCGGTCACGATCTCGTTCTGCGCGGTGAGCACAAGAGCGCCACGCTGTGCGCTCACGTCCTCGAGCTCGACATCGGAGGAAAGGATGTACGGCGACAGCAGGTCGGATGCCGGCTCGGGTTGATCCGGAGACTGCAATACGAGGAAGCTGCCGTCGTCCCGTCGCGAGATCAACAGGTCCGCGCGGATCCTGCCAGTAGGCAAGAGCAACAGCGAACGACGTGAGCTACCCGGCTCGAGCGTTGCGATGTCCGCCGTGACCAGGTCACCGAGCCACCGACGCGCATCGGTACCGCGAACCACGAGTTTCCGGTCGCCGGAACGATCGATGAACCCACGGCCCTGGATGATGGCATCCACTTGCTCCCACAGCCCCGTCATCGCGGTTGTCATCCTCCTCTGAGAGCATCATCCCAGCCATGGACCTGCCGAAGAGCCTGCCGAAGACGCTCCTCGTGACGAACGACTACCCGCCACGGGTCGGCGGGATCCAGCGCACACTCGAGGCCCTGTGGAGGGAGCTTCCGCATGACCGGGTCGCCGTCCTGGCACCGTCGTGGGAGGGCGCCGAGGCGTTCGACGCGGCCGCCCCGTATCCGATAGTGCGTCAGCCGACCGAGTTCATCTGGCCCACCCCCGACTTCGCCGCTCGACTCGACGAGGCGGTAGCCGACCTCGAGGTGGAGGTGGTGTTGTTCGGTGATGCATTTCCGCTGGCGGCGCTCGGGCCGCGTCTGGCACGGCGTGGGACGCCCTACCTTGTGGCCGCCCACGGGTTCGACTACTGGCTGTCCGTGGTCCCGGGGGCCCACGGGATGATGCGGTTCATGACATCGAAGGCGTCCCGTGTGCCGGTCATGTGCAGTGCGTTCATCGCGCGGACGGTGCGGACGGCGGTTCCATCTCGAGTTCCGGTCTCGGTCCTTCATCCCGGCGCGGATCTCGAGGCGTTCCGCCCCGATCTGCCGACGGCCGATCTCCGGGATCGACATGGCATCGGCGACCGGCCACTCGTCGTTTGTGTGAGCCGTCTGGTCGCGCGCAAAGGGCAAGACGTCCTCATCAAAGGGATGACGCAGATCCGGCGTCGCGTTCCCGACGCGACCTTGCTGATCGTGGGGGGCGGACCATTCGAGGAGCGGCTGCGAGAGATGGCCTCCGACGCTCCTTTCGGATCGGTGCTCTTCGCCGGGCAGGTATCGGAGGAAGACCTCCCGAGGTACTACGCGATGAGTGACGTTTTCGCCATGCCGTGCCGTTCGCGACTGGCAGGCATGGAGGTCGAGGGCTGGGGGAACGTGTTCATCGAGGCGCTGGCGTGCGGGCGGCCGATCATCGTGGGGGATTCTGGGGGCGCCAGGGAGACGGTCATCGACGGCGAAACGGGGCTCCTCGTCGACGGGCGGAACGTCGGTCAGGTTGCGGGCGCCGTCGCCGACCTGTTGGCGGATCCCGGTCGCGCCCAACGGATGGGGCAGGCCGGCCGAGCACGGGTAGAGCGCAACCATGCCTGGTCGGCCATCGCGGCCAAGCTCGCCGGATGGTTGCAGGAGGCCGCCAGCTAGACGGGGTTCGTTCATCCGACGCGGGACGCGGGGTACGCTGCCCGTATGGCCCAGACGCCGCCCGACCAGGCCGAACAACGTTGCCGCACATGCGGAGCTGTCGTGTACGAAGGCGCAGCCTGGTGTGGTATGTGCTTCACGCCGGTCGAGTCCGAGGTGTTACCGCGAGCCGAACCGGGGCCGACCCCGGACTCGCAACCGGACTCGAAACGGGAACCGGACTCCGAAACGGTTCGAACCGGAGTCGCGACATCGAGTGGGGGGCGCGGCCGCGACGACGAGCCTGTCACAACCGCCGCAGCTTCCCTCACGGATCCGATGTGGCCCTGTCCGGTGTGCGAGAGCAAGAATCCCATCGCTCTGGACTATTGCGCGACGTGCGGCGCCTCATTCGCG
>JAYUAK010000033.1:0-13999 GCA_043741335.1 Actinomycetota bacterium | reverse complement strand
TGTTCGGCGACTACCGCGAGACGCCCTGGTTCTGAGCCCTGGGAACGACACCGGGTCGTCAGTTGCGACCCGTTGCAATTGCCGTATCTTGCGTATTCTGATTGCATGACGCTCGTGTGAAGGGGGGAGCTGTGATCGGCACCGTGGCGGGGGATACGTTCGGGATCAGCGTCGTCCTATCTGCGTTCTTCTTCGGGTTCCGCCACGGGATCGACTGGGACCACATCGCCGCGATCACGGACATCGCCGGCTCTCAGGAGGATCGCAAGAGCGCGTTCCTTTTCGGGACCCTCTACGCCGTAGGCCATGCGCTCGTGGTCTTCCTGATCGGGTCGGCCGCGATCATCCTCGGCGAGAAGCTGCCTCCGGGGATCGACAATGTCATGGAGCGCCTCGTCGGCGTCACGCTCATCATCCTGGGTGTGTTCGTGTTCGTGTCCCTGATCCGGCACGGCCGCGAGTTCCGGCTGCGGAGCCGGTGGATGCTGCTCTTTGCTGGGGCCCGCAATCTCTATCGGCGGGCGCGGCGCTCACGCCCTCGCTCGGCCGACGAGCACGAGTTCGAACCTATCCACACGCACGCGTCGACGTCGACGGGAGGGGAGGGCCCCGCCACGATGGTCGACGAGGATCTCTCCGTGTCCGAGTGGCACCATGGCCATCACGGCCATCGAGGGCATCACCATCACAAGCATCCGGAACCCGACGACGCGTTCATGAACTATGGCAAGGCATCTGCGTTCATCGTGGGCATGATCCACGGCGTTGGCGCGGAAACGCCCACGCAGCTCGTGATCTTCCTTGCGGCCGCTGGAGCGGGCGGACGGGGGGTCGGTGAGGTCGTTCTGGCTGCGTTCATCGTCGGACTCCTTACATCGAACTCCCTCATCACCTTTGGGTCCGCCGTTGGCTTCCTGAAAGCGTCGGAGAACTGGAAGATCTACGTCTCGGTAGCCGTCGTAACGGCGTGCTTCAGCCTGGTTATCGGCACGCTGTTTCTGGTCGGGAAGGGGTCGGTTCTTCCAGCCATTTTCGGCGGCTAGTCCGGGTCAGACTAGGAGGCGGTAGCGGCGCAGGTCTTGCAGAGACCGGTGATCGCGAAATGCGTTAGGTCCGCCTCGAACCCGTGATGCCGCCGGATCAACTCCTGAAGCGCGTCGGCTTCCTTGAGCGACAACGGATCGTCCTCGCCGCACGACCCGCAGACGAGGTGGATGTGTTCGGCTTCTTCGGCGCGGTGGTATTCGGCGCCGCTCTCCAGGTGCGAGTGCTGGAGCACGCCGACCTCTTCGAGCAGGGTGAGCGTTCGGTAGACGGTCGAAGCGTTCACGCCTGGCATCTCGCTCTGGATCTTCCTCGTGATGACGGTCGGGGAGATGTGCCCCTGCGCGTGGAGCACCGCAGCCACGATGGCCCGGCGTTGGGGGGTCATGCGCAATCCCCTGCCGCGCAGGAGCTCCATCACGTCGACCTGATCGCTCCGTTCCACGAGCGGGGAGTCTAGCAGGGACTTGCAGGTGCAAAGCCGTTGCAATTGCTCGTCGGGCCGGGCGGCGGCAACTCGAGCGCGCGAGCAGCCCAGGGGAGCGCGACGCGCGCCTGTCGCAACTGCAGCGGCCGGGCGTGCGGCGCCTCGGGGATCGGTGGGCGGGCCGCATGGGCACCGAAGTAGCCGGCCAAGAGCGCGGCGAGCTCACCCGCTTCGGGCAGGACCTCCTCGGGACGCGGCCCACCTTCGGCATGCAAGCTCGGGAGCCAGGCCGCGACATCGGCCAGTGGGTTCCCGAGACACGCGAAGTTCCAATCGACGAAGATCGCGCGCCCGTCGTGGAGGCAGATGTTGTCGCTCCGCACGTCGAAATGCAGGAGCGCATCGCCGTCGAGCGGTGCGATCTCGGTTGCATATCGCAGGATCGGCAACGCCCGCTCCAGCCATGCGCGCGAGCAGAGGCGCAACGCCAGGAACGGCTCGGGGTAGTCCTCGATCTCGTTCCAGCCCTGGAAGTCGAACTGACTGTCGGCGGCCCTCGGCAGGTCCGCGGGTGGCCTGGCCGACGCGACTTCGGCGAGACAGGCGAGCACGGCGTCCACGCGTCCTCGATCCCACGGTGGGGGCCAAGCCGCATCCGAAAGGTCTTTCAGCGCGAGCGCCGGTCGTTCCCCGTCGTCATCCCAACCGAGCATCTGGGGCAGAAATGTCGCGCCGCGGGACTGTGCGTAGAAGAGGTGCTCATCGCGTATCCACGACGCCGTGTCGTCGCCTCGCGCAACCTTCACGAACGCGCGCGCGCCATCGGGGAGCTCGACCAGCCAGTGCGCGGCATTGGTCTGGCCCCGACGAGTGATCTCCCGCCACGCGACCGGCTCGACCTTCAACGCCCGAGCGATCCGGGAGGCTTCCTCCGGGGACGGCGGCGGGGGCGGTGACGATGGCGTTGGCACAGAGCCCATGACGCCGGAGCCTAGCGGCCAAGACCATCGGGAGCATCGCGCCGGTACCATCGCGATATGACCGTGATGGTGATGGGCGCCTCGGGGCTGATCGGTCGTGCGCTCGTGCCGCTGCTCTGCCGTAAGGATGAGGTACGGGCGTGCGTCCGCAGACCAGAGGCCGCGGAGTCGCTGCGGGCGATCGGTGCGAAGGTGGCCGTCGGACCACTCGATGACGCAGACGCGCTCGCCGAGATCTTGAAGGGCGTGTTCACGGTGATCCATCTGATCGGTGGTCCGAACCACCGCACCGACAACGACGTCTTCGAGGCGAACCACGGCTCGGTCCTCACGTCATTGGCGGCATCACGCGAGGCGGGCGTGCGCCGGTTCGTGTTCGTGTCCGCGACTGGAGCGAGCATCGAGGCAACGAACCCCTATCTGCGGGCCAAAGGCCTCGCAGAAGAAGCGGTGGTGAACAGCGGGATGGAACACGCCATCGTCCGCTCGACCCACGCCTACGGTCTGGGCGGGCTGTGGCTCGCGGCAACCGTGGAAGGCGCGACGGCCTCGCCGCCGTTCGTCGTGGGCGACGGATCCCAGTCGGTTGCGCCGGTCTTCGCCGACGATGTCGCCGCCGTCCTGGCTGCGGCGGACGATCGTGATGGCGCGCTGGAAGGAGCATGGGCGCTCGAGGGTCCCGATGCCGTGAGCGCGACCGAGCTCGTCACCCTGCTCGCTCCCGGTGCGACACCTCCGATGCCGCTCTCGCCGAGCGCGGCCGCACTTCGACTGGCGGCCGCCCTCGGGATGCCGGTGTCACGAACGGCGGCCGAGGTGTTCGCGATGCCCTCTCGCGCCGACGCTCCGGACGCGGGCGACGCCTTCGGCGTCGCCCGCACACCGCTCGTCGTTGGGCTACGGGCGACGGTCGAGCGCGCTGCCACGGTAGGGTGAGCGCCGTCATGGGGGAGTTCGTCCGGCTCGAGGTCGATGACGGCGTCGGCGTGGTCCGACTGGAGCGCCCACCCGCGAATGCGCTCGACCATCAGACGGGGCTCGAGTTGCAGGCCGCATTCCGCGAAGCGGGAGAGCGCGATGACGTCGGCGCATTGGTCGTGTGGGGCGGCCCGAAGATCTTCGCGGCGGGTGCCGACATCAAGGCGATGGCCGGTTTCGGACCTGAAGAGATTCGGCCGGTGGTTGCCGCGCTGGGCGACGCGCTGGATCTCCTGGAGGGCATGCCGAAAGTCTCGATCGCCGCGATCAACGGCTACGCGCTCGGCGGGGGCTTCGAGCTCGCGCTCGCTGCGGATCTGCGGTACCTCGCCGTTGACGGGAAGGTCGGTCAGCCGGAGATCCAGCTCGGCGTGATCCCCGGTGCGGGCGGGACGCAGCGTCTGACGCAGCTGGTCGGCCCGGGCCGTGCGCGCGATCTGGTCTACACCGGCCGGCAGGTCGGGGCCGAGGAAGCCATCCAGCTCGGACTGGTCGAGCGCGTCTGCCCCCCCGAGGACGTGTATGCGACGGCCGTCGAAGATGCCCGTTCGTTCGCGAGCGGACCGCGTGAAGCGCTCGGCGCCGCAAAGGCCTCGATCCGCGCCGCAATGCTCACTCCGGGTCCAGGGGGCATGGCCCGCGAGGGCGAATTGTTCCGCGAGCTCTTCGGCACGCCGGATCAGCGCGAAGGGATGCGGGCGTTCATCGAGAAGCGCACACCGCGGTTCGGGCAACACCGGCCGTAGGGCCCCGCGAGCACCTCGATCTGTGCGAAAGCCGTGGTGAAGTCCTGCGTTTCCTTGCCCAGGAATGAACCGAGTCGCTCAGCCGTTCGAAGAGGGAGTGAAGGGGCCGATGAACCAGTTTCCCCAGCTGGCTTCGACCAGCTGGCCTCCTGGCTCTCGACCAGCGGCCTCCTGGCCTCGAAAGGAAGTGATCGACGTGTCAGAGGAGAGGTTCCGGGGTGCTTCCGTCCGGACGCTCCCGCGGCCGACCAAGAGCTACGGCCCGGGCCGCGTGTGTGCGGATCCTGGTTGCGAGACCAAGCTCTCGGTCTACAACAAGTGGAACTACTGCTGGCAGCACGAACCGGTCCACGCCTACATCCCACGTGGCAAGCGCAAACGCCGCGTGGCGGCGTGACCGCCCAATCGACTGACGAACCCAAGGCCGAGGCCCTCTGCGAAGCGGAGGGCCTCGTTGCGTTCAAGGAGACCGGGACCCCTTCCGATGATGGTGAGGACCGCTCCCCCCGAGCGCGCGAGACCCTATGGCCAATGAGATCGATCAGCCGCCCCCGATGCGTGAGGGCGCATGCCCGTTCTGCGAGCGCATCGTCCTCGTCTACGAGGAGCCGCCTCGCTGTCCACTCTGCGCATGCCCGATGGACGAGGATCGGATGCGACCGTTCTCGTTCCCGGCAGAGGACTCGGCTACCGACCTCTAGCTCGGCCCCCGAAGGCAGGCCGGACGTCCCACGGTTCGGGCCAGTGTCGACGTGCTTGAATCTGGCCGTGGTTGGACCGTCGAAGAGCGTGCTGTTCCAGGCGGCACGCCGACTCGCGGCTGCGGGTTGCGTCTCCCCCGAGGAGGAGGCAGCGGAGCTCGTCGCCGCCGCAGCCGGAGATGCGGAGATGCTCGGCGCGTTCCTGGAGCGACGGACGACGGGCGAGCCGCTCGCCTGGATCACCGGGACTACGGTCTTTTCGGGCTCCACGGTCGCCGTCGACCCCGGTGTGTACGTCCCCCGATGGCAGAGCGAGCCGTTGGCGGAGCGGGCTGCAGCGTTGCTCTCACCGGACGGCCGGGCGATCGATCTCGGGACGGGGAGCGGAGCGATCGCCCGCGTGCTTCTCGACCGCCACCCTGCCGCCTCGGTGCTCGGCACCGAGATCGACCCGCTCGCCGCACAGTGCGCTCGGCGCAACGGCGTCGACGTCGTCGAGGGGGACCTCTTCACCGGCGTGCCTGCGTCGTGGAAGAGATCGGTCGACGTGATCGTCGCCATCCTCCCTTATGTGCCGACCGGTGCGCTCGCGTACCTGCCACGTGATGTAAGGACCTTCGAGCCCGAGGTCGCGCTCGACGGGGGCGACGACGGCCTCGTCGTCGTCCGACGGGCGGTCGTGGAGTCTCGTGCGTGGCTGAGAGACGGTGGCCACGTGCTCTTCGAGGTCGGCGGAGACCAACCCGATCCGCTCACCGCCACGCTTCTCTCTGCGCACTTCGGCGCCGTCCGTGTCATCTCCGACGCGAACGGTGACCCGAGAGGCGTTGAGGCCGTTGTCAGCGTCGGGCCGCTCAGTCGATCAGCACCGCGAGGCGCCATCCGCGGACCGAGCTGAACACGGCGAGCGCTTCTGCCTCCCTGGCTTCATCCAGACCGATCCCAC
This sequence comes from Actinomycetota bacterium, assembly GCA_043741335.1. Taxonomy (GTDB): domain Bacteria; phylum Actinomycetota; class UBA4738; order UBA4738; family HRBIN12; genus JBBQVZ01. The sequence continues at coordinate 8,177 of JAYUAK010000033.1, read as the reverse complement.
GTTCCGCGATCGTGCCTTCGGCGAGCAGAGCGGCACGCTCGGTTCCGGGCAAGAGCCCTGCGTCGATCGGAGGCGTCCACCAGCGACCGTCCAGCTTCACCGCGACGTTCGCGACCGAGGTCTCAGTGATCTGGTCGTGGATGTTCACGAGCAAGGTGTCGTCGGCGTCGGGATGCCGCGCACGCGCGTCCTCGTAGAGGCGGCGCCTGGTGGTCTTGTGGAAGAGGAAGACGTCCGTCGGATCCACCGGCACGTCGTCGAGTGCCAGTCGGACCGGCTCGGGCGCGCCTCGATCGAGCGGCGCCGCTGACATCTCGATCTTGCCACCCCGAGCCAGCCGGAGCCGGATCTTGACGGGTCGGTCGGCATCGGCTCCGGCGGCAGTCATGGCAGCGCGCACGGCCGTTTCGTCGAACGCGAACCCGAAGTACGCCGCCGAGGCGCGCAGGCGTTGGACGTGTTGCTCGAGCCGACGGATCGGTTCGCCGGGATCGCGCCGCATCGACTCCAGCAGCTCGAACGGTGGACGCCGGGCGATGAGCACGCGGGCCTTCGCGACCGTCTCGTCGAACTCGCCCGCGGCCGAGGAGTCGTACGTGATGCCGCCTCCCACGCCGTACTCCGCGACGTGCGTCTCCGCATCGACCACCACGGTGCGGATCGCCACGTTGAACGACGCCGCCGGCGGACCGGCCGTCGACGGCGCCAGGTAGCCGACTGCTCCGCAGTACACGCCCCGCGGCGAATCTTCCAACTCCGCGATGAGCCCCATCGTGCGCACTTTCGGCGCGCCCGTGATCGAACCGCTCGGGAACAGCGCGCGAAACACGTCTGCGAGCCCGGTCCTCGGCTTGAGCTCGGACGTCACGGTCGAGGTGAGTTGCCATACCGTCTCGAACCGCTCGGGTTCGAACACCTTCATCCATTCGACCGAACCCGTGCGGGAGATCCTGCCGAGATCGTTGCGGAGCAGGTCGACGATCATCGCGTTCTCCGCGCGATCCTTCACCGAGGCGGTGAGGTGTTCGCGGATCTCCTCATCCTCGGCAAGCCATCGGCCGCGGGGCGCCGTCCCCTTCATCGGGCGGGTCGTGAGCCGATCGCCGTCCAGCCGGAAGAACAACTCGGGAGACGCGGACAGGATCCGGTAGCGGCCAGCGTTGAGGTATGCGGCGTGCGCGCCGCGTTGCGCGAAACAGAGGTCGCGATACAGCCCGCGTTCGTCGCCCTGGACGGTGGAGCGCAAGCGGAGCGTGTGATTCACCTGGTAGGTGTCGCCTGCCGCGATATGCTCGCGGATGCGCGCGATCGCACCGTCGTAGCGCTCGCGATCGATCGAGGGCACCCATGCATCCGATGCCGGAGCGTCCTGGTCCCGAGGCGACGGCAGCACCGTCTCCTGTCGTTGCTGGAACATGGCGAACCACGCCAGCGGTAACCGCGAGAACGGATCACCGGGTTCGCGCACGCGAACGACGAGCGAAGGATCGAGGCCCGGGGCTGCCTCGTAGGTGACGAACCCTGCGACCCACAAACCGCGAGCAGCCGCGCCCTCGGCCGCGGCCAGCGTCGGCATGACCTCTTCCGGCCGCATCGCCTCGAGCACGCCGGCGGGGTCGGACAAGCGGAAGGATGGTGCCTCTCCCGTCAGATCGTCGAATCGGGCTTCGATCATGTGCCCGTCCGATTCAGCCCGCCATTTCAGGCGCCCTTGCGGGACCTGACCTCGTCGATGAGGGCCGGCAGGAGTTGAAGCGCGTCGGCCACGACGCCGAGATCGGCCAGCCGGAAGATGGGCGCATCCGGGTCTTTGTTGATCGCGACGATCCGCTTCGCGCCTTTCATGCCGACGACGTGTTGCAGCGCGCCGCTGATGCCGACGGCGATGTAGACGTCGGGCTTGACGGTCTTCCCGGTCTGCCCCACTTGGTAGCTGTACGGCACCCAACCGGCGTCGACGACCGCGCGGCTGGCGCCGACAGCAGCGTTGCCGAGCGCTGCCGCAAGCTGATCCAACAGCGCGAAGTTCGCGGCAGCTTGCAAGCCACGCCCGCCCGAGATCACGACCTTCGCCTCCTCGAGCTTCGGGCCGGATGCCGACTCCTCGTGATGCTCGACGCGACGCGCGGTGCGGAGATCGTCGGGAATCTCGATGTCGACGGGGACGACGCTCGCCACTTCACCGCCGCTCGGCTCTGCGACGAACGACTTCGGCCGGACGAGCGCCAGACGCGGCGTGGGGCCCTCGAGCACGACATCGACGAAGAGCGAACCGCCGGCGATCTGGGTGCGCGCCCTGTCGATGCCGAGTACGTCGATGGCGTTGCCCATGAGCGCGGAGCCGGTCTTCGCCTGGAGGCGTCCGGCGACGTCGCGCGAGGCGTAGCTCGTGGCGAACAGGATCAAGTCGGGCGTGTGCTCCAGTGCGAGCGTGTGTAACGCGTGCGCTGCGGGTTGGGCCAGGCACTCGTCGTAAACGGGATCGTCGCTCGCGAACACCGTCTGCGCGCCGTGCTCGCCCAATGAGGCGGCCGCGGCCGTCGCACCGGGCCCGAGCGCCACGGCCTCGACGACGTCGCCGAGCCCTCTTGCCTTCGTCAGGAGCTCGAGCGCGGACGGCGCGGGTCCGTCGGGACCGATCTCGACGAAGACCCACACCTTCGACATGCGTTAGATCACCTTCGCGTCGGCGAGCAGATCGGCGATCCGGGCCGCGGCACCATCGCCCTGGATGACCTCGCCTGCGCTCTTCTGCGGTGCCGCTTCAACGGCGACGACTCGTTGGGTCGGGGCGAGGTCACCGGCGGAGAGCCCCAGGTCGGCAAGCGACAGTTGTTCGAGCGGCTTCTGCTTCGCGCCCATGATGCCTTTGAGTGTCGGGTAGCGCGGATCCGTGGCCCCGGCGGTGACGGTGACGAGCGCCGGCAGCGGGCATTCCACCACGTCGTATCCGGCCTCGGTCTGGCGTTCGACCCGCAGACCTTCGCCCACGATGTCGAGCTTCCGCGCGAACGTCGCCGCGGGCAGACCGAGCAGCTCTGCCACGGTCATGGGAAGCGTGCCGGTGTAGCCGTCCGTCGACTCGACCCCGGTCAGCACCAGGTCGAACGGGCTGCGACCGACCGCCGCGGCCAGCACCCGCGCGGTGGCCAGCACGTCCGATCCGCGGAGGGCGTCGTCGGAGATCAACACCGCCCGGTGCGCTCCCATCGAGAGCGCCCGCCGGATGGCGGTGACGGCGCCCGCAGGGCCCATGGACACGACCGTCACCTCACCCATGGTCGCCTCGGCGAGTTGGAGCGCGGCCTCGACCGCGTACTCGTCGCCGGGATCGAGCGTGCCCTCGCCGTCGCGCTTCACCAGGAAGTCGTCCCCGAGCTCGGCGTCGCCGTTCGGGTCGGGGATGGATTTGACGAGCACCACGACGTCCATGCGCGACCGAGGATACCCGGCGCGACCCGGACCGCAGCCCCGCAGGTCACCGGTAGCGACTTCCTGCCCCGCGCAGTAGCCTTTCGCCCGTCCTCGCGTCTGCGTGGGAAGGAGCCGATGCGCTGCACGTCATGTGGTTCGGACAACGATCCGGGCCGGAAGTTCTGTGGTGAGTGCGGCGCTCATCTGGCACTCGCTTGCCCGTCCTGCGGGTCCCCGAACACGCCTTCGACGAAGTTCTGTGGTGAGTGTGGTGCGGCGGTGAGAGATCCGGCCGCCAACCCTGCGGTTTCGGCTCCGCCTGCGATCCGGGAGACGCCCGAGACCGAGCGACGGTTGGTCTCCGTACTGTTCGCGGACCTGGTGGCGTTCACGACCCTTTCCGAGTCTCGTGACGCCGAGGACGTCCGGGATCTGCTCTCGCGGTATTTCGACACCTGTCGTCAGTTGATCGGTCGGTACGGCGGCACGGTCGAGAAGTTCATCGGTGACGCGGTGATGGCGGTGTGGGGCGCCCCCATCGCCAGGGAGGACGATGCGGAACGCGCCGTGCGGGCGGCGCTGGAGCTGACCGCGGCCGTCGCCGACCTCGGGCAAGACGTCGGCGCCCCGGCGCTCGCCGCGCGTGCAGGCGTGTTGACCGGTGAGGCGGCGGTGAACCTGGCGGCGGAAGGCCAGGGCATGGTTGCGGGCGATCTCGTCAACACGGCGTCGCGGATCCAGTCGGTCGCTCCTGCCGGCGCGGTCTTCGTCGGCGAGGCTACGAAGCACGCCACGGAGGCGGCGATCGATTACCAGGACGCGGGCCGGCACGAGCTGAAAGGGAAGGCCGAGCCGGTGCCGCTCTACCGCGCCGTCCGGGTGGTGGGAACCATCGGAGGGACGATGCGTGCCACCGGCATCGAGCCACCCTTCACGGGCCGAGGTCGCGAGCTCCGCCTTATCAAGGAGCTCTTCCACGCGAGCGCCGAGGAGCGTCGAGCGCACCTCGTGTCCGTGCTCGGTCTCGCGGGGATCGGCAAGTCCCGCCTCTCGTGGGAGTTCGAGAAATACATCGACGGCCTGATCGACGACGCGATGTGGCACCGCGGCCGGTGCCTAGCCTACGGCGAAGGCGTCGCCTTCTGGGCGCTGTCCGAGATGGTCCGCGGACGCGCAGGGATCCTGGAAGATGAAGAGTCGGGATCCGCTCGGACGAAGCTTCATGCAGCGGTGCTGGAGCACGTCGCGGACGCGGAGGAACGTCGGTTCGTCGAGCCGCGCCTCGCCCACCTGTTGGGGTTGGAGGAGCGCGGCGCGGGCGATCAGGAGAACCTCTTCTCTGCTTGGCGGATCTTCTTCGAACGGATGTCCGAGACGGCGCCGGTGATCATGGTGTTCGAGGACATCCACTGGGCCGACTCGGCGCTCCTGGACTTCGTTGAGTACCTGCTCGATTGGTCCAAGGACCATCCGATCTTCGTCCTCACGCTCGCGCGGCCCGATCTGTCGGAGCGGCGGCCGACGTGGGGAGCCGGCAAGCGCGACTTCATCTCGCTTTTCCTGGATCCCCTCCCGCCCGACGTCATGGACGTCATCCTGACGGCGCCGGTCCCCGGCCTGCCGGAGGAGCTCCGCCAGCGGATCCTCGAACGGGCGGAGGGTGTCCCCTTCTACGCCGTCGAGACGGTGCGGATGCTGCTCGACCGTGGACTGCTGGTGCGCGAGGGGAACGCGTATCGCGTCACCCAGCCGATCGAGACCCTCGAGGTTCCCGAGACGCTCCAGGCGCTGATCGCGGCTCGCCTGGACGGATTGGCCGACGGCGAGCGCCGCATGTTGCAAGACGCTTCGGTGCTCGGCCGGACATTCACGTTGCCGGGGCTCTCCGCGATGACCGGCCTCACGGAGGGCGAGCTCGAGCCGCTCCTCACATCGCTCGTGCGCAAGGAAGTGCTGACGATCTCGGTTGACCCGCTCTCGTCCGAGCGGGGGCAATTCGGCTTCATCCAGGACCTGGTCAAGAAGGTCGCCTACGACACGATGTCCAAGAGGGAGCGGAAGGCCAGGCACCTCGCGGCGGCGGCTCATCTGCTTGGAGCCACCGATGAGGACGAGATCATCGAGGTCGTGGCCGCTCACTACGTCGACGCGTACCGCGCCGCCCCCGCTGATCCCGACGCGCAGGAGATCAAGGAGCGAGCGGCCGCGGCGCTCGTTCGGGCGGGGGAACGAGCGGCGTCGCTGGCGGCGAACGCCGAGGCGCAGCGGCATTTCGAACTCGCGGCCGACATGATGGACGAGTCGGTCGTCCGGGCCGAGCTGCTGGAGCGCGCCGGCGTGATGGCGACCGGTGCCGGAAGGCAGGAGGAGGCAGGCGACCTGTTCGAACGGTCGATCGAACTGTTCGAGGGCGAGCAACGAAGCCACCCGGCCGCGCGCGTATCGGCGCGGCTCGCGCAGGTCATGTGGGATCGCGGGCGTCTCTCCGAAGCGGTAGAGCGGATGGACGGTTCCTTCCAGATCCTGTCGAAGGAGGAGCCGGACAGCGACTTGGCGTCGCTCGCGGCACAGCTCGGCCGTCTCTTGTTCTTCTCGGGGGACGCCGAGGTGGCCGCCGACAGGATCGAGGTAGCCCTCGAGATCGCGGAGGCGGAGGGCTTACCCGAGACGCTCTCGCAGGCGCTGATCACGAAAAGCATCATCTTGATCTCGCGGGCCAGGCGGCTGGAGGCGCTCGCACTGCTGCGGTACGCGCTCGATGTCGCGCTCGAGAACGAGATCCCGTCGGCCGCGCTCCGCGCCTATTTCAACCTGGCCGATGCCGGGATCCAAGCCGACGCATATCAGGAGGCCATGGACGCGGTCAGCAAGGGCCTCGCCCTCGCCCGCCGCGTAGGGAACCGGTACTGGGAGTGGCAGATGCTCGGACAGGTGTATCCGTTCGCCGCACTCGGGAAGTGGGACGAGGCGCTCGAGATGGTGGGGGCCCTTCCCCTGCAGGCCGTCGAAGACTCCCGGTTGGCGGCGAACGCATTCCTCGGCATCGTTCCGTTCATCCACATCAACCGAGGCGACCTCGCCGCCGCCACGGCTTCCAGAGCCATGTTCCACGGCGCGGAGGAGTCCGCGGACCTGCAGGAGCGCGCCGCGAACGCCGTCGGCGCGGCGGCGCTCGCCCGGGCGGAAGGCCGTTACGCGGAGGCTCTTACGTACGCGAACGAGGCCTTCGCGATCCGGGGGATGATGGGGATCGGACACGAGGCCGTTAAGGACGCGTTCGTGGAGGGCGTCGAGGCAGCGCTCACCCATGGGCAGCTGGACGAAGCAGACGCGATGCTCTCGATCGTTGAGCACATGCCGCCGGGACGCCTGCCCCAGTACGTCGAGGCGCACGCGCGGCGGTTCCGCTCGCGGATGGCGATCGACGGCGGCGACGCGTCACTCGTCGAGCAGGGTTTCAAGAACGCCGTCGGGATGTTCCGCGAGATGGCGGTGCCGTTCTGGATGGCGGTCACGATGCTCGAGCACGGCGAGTGGCTGGTCGAACAAGGGCAGGGGTCTGAGGCCGTCGAGCTGCTGGAAGAGGCTCGAGCGGTGTTCGAGCGCCTCGGCGCGCTCCCGTGGCTCGAGCGGGTGGACAAGGTCTCCGCCGCCGCCGGAGTCAATTCCGCTTCCTCTTGAGCGCGTCCGGTCATCCGGTTTTCGCCTGGGGCTATGCGAAGCTCGGCCCGCGCGCCGACGCACATGGGACCGCGGAGCACCGGCGCCAGCTGCTATCGAACTCCGTGGGCCACGTCGTCGAGGTGGGCGCCGGCACGGGTCTGAACTTCCCCCACTACCCCGTGACCGTCACCGACGTCGTCGCTGTGGAGCCCGATCCGCACATGTTCCGGCGGCTCGCCGGCGCGCTGGGATCCGCGAGCGTGCCGGTGCAGCTCCGCCGCGCGTCGGCCGAGTCGCTCCCGGTCGAGGACGACTCCGTAGACACGGTCGTCATGTCGCTGGTGCTGTGCTCCGTCGCGGATGTTCCCGCCGCGCTCGCCGAGGCGTGGCGGGTTCTGCAGCCGAGCGGGCGTCTCCTGTTCTTCGAGCATGTTCGCTCGGAGGAGCCGCGGATGGCCAAGTGGCAGGACCGCCTCGAACGGCCTTGGGGATTCTTCGGCGCCGGTTGTCATCCGAATCGAGACACGCTCGCCGCGATCCGCGACGCCGGCTTCGAGATGCAGCAGATTGAGCGGTTCGATGAACGGAGTGCCCTGCTCGCGAAGCCACACGTACTCGGGTGGGCCGTGAGGCCCTGATAGCCTCGATCGCATGAAGGGTTCGGTGCTCGTCGCGCTGTCCGGAGGCGTGGATTCCTCCGTCGCCGCGTGTCTGCTTCAGGAGCAGGGGTACGAGGTGCTCGGCTCCCACATGAACCTCGTGCATCTCGACGGCGTGGAGCACGGGTGTTGTGGACCGGCCGCGCGTGCCGACGCGGCAGAGGTGGCGCGCATCGCCGGCTTCCCGTTCGAGATCGTGGATCTGTCGGACGAGTTCGCGGCGACCGTGATCGAGGACTTCGTGGCCGAGCACGAGGCAGGAAGGACGCCGAACCCATGCGCGCGCTGCAATGGGGAGATCAAGTTCGGTGCCTTCTTGCAGCGAGCCGACGAGTTGGGGATGGACTTCGTTGCGACCGGGCACTACGTGCGGACGTCGCGCGACGATGACGGCCTCTGGCATCTCCTGCGCGGGGTCGACCCCGCGAAGGACCAGTCGTA
>JAYUAK010000032.1:0-6185 GCA_043741335.1 Actinomycetota bacterium | reverse complement strand
TCTACTTCTCGTGTCTGGAGGCGCTGCAGAACGTGGCGAAATACGCCGAAGCGTCCTCGGTCGTCGTGACGCTCGCCGAGCGCGACGGTCGAGTCTCTTTCACCGTCTCCGATGACGGCCGAGGATTCGATCCCGCCGCGACCGGCTCCGGCACGGGCCTGCAGGGGATCGCCGACCGAGTGGGCGCGCTCGACGGTCTGGTGACCGTGAGCTCGTCTCCCGGGCATGGGACCACGATCGAGGGGACGATCCCGGCAACCACGCTTGCCGAGATCTCGGCGTGACCGGTGGCGCGCGCACCACGAAGAAGCCGAAAGGTCTTCGCAGGCTCGAGCGATGGATCGTGGGACTGGGGATGGGCGTGATCGCGTTCGTGCTGGAGAGGGCCGTGATGCGGTCGGTCAAGAAGGGTGGTGGCTCCGTGCCACCGGCGGAACCCACGACGATCACGTCGAAGGGCGGCGAGGCGATGGTCCAGGACCTCGGTCGAGCCCGCCCGTAGGGATCGAACGCCTCCATCAGCCGGTGAAGCGGTGTCCTTGAAGGCCGTCGACCAGCGGAAGGTACACGGTCGGGCGGAAACCGAGTAACGCACGCATGGGAAACCTAGCCCAGATAGCGAACGGCCTCGGCCGGAGGCAGACGCGAGGCTCGCCACGCGGGTCCCAGCGTCACCACCACGACCGCTCCGTAGATGAGGCCCAGCGCGCTCCACAACGTGATGCCGTCGATCCCGAAGGACGAGCTCGTATAGAAGGAGCGGAAGAAGATGAACCCCATGATGAGTCCAGCGAGCGAGCCGACCGCGACGCCGAGGGTGGTGGTCACCCCGGCTTCGATCATCAGGCCCGCCATCACGCTTCGACGCCGGTAGCCGAGAGCGCGAAGGACGCCGATGATGTGACGTCGTTCCACGACCGCGCGAAGCGCCAGGATCCCGAGCGAGAGGATCCCCACGACCAAGCCCATCCGCATCAGCACATCGATGACGGAGAAGAACGTGCGGTTGGCGCGGTATCCCGCGTCCAGGATCGACTTCGTCGTCTGAGCGTTCACGCCGCGGGAGAACATCGCCCGCTCGATGGCCCGCGCGGTGGCGGCCGCGTTCACACCCGGATTCACGTCGACCAGGAGGGTCTCCCCGAGCGGCGCCGTGGAGAACGACGCCATGGTTCCCTCGGAGCCGATCACGCCTTGGAACATGCCCGTCGCCGGGTTGGCCGCGATGTGCATCGTCACCGGCCCGTCGGCGCCCTGGAGGGTGAACACGCCGCCGACCTGGCCGAAGTTCGTGACGACCCACCCGGGGTCGGTCTGGACCTTCGCCCACGCCGCTTCGTCGGAAGCGAACTGCCCGTCCCTGGAGGACAGGTGAACGGGCGGATCGTTGAACGAGGAGAGCGTGTACAGCGGCACGAAGATCCGCTCCAGGCTTTGGAACTGGGACGACAGCGGCCCCACGTACCCTCGTGTCGGGATCGCGGTCTGGCGAGCGATCTCGCCTGCGAAGGAATCCGGCAACGCAAGCCCGGTCCCGCCTGAAGCTGTCACCACGATCTCGTAGCCGCCCGAATCGCGCTCGTATTGAGGCTGGAACACGAACAGGAACACCGAGAACATCGAGATGATGGCCATCACGATGGCGAACATGCTCATCGAAAGCGCTGTCCTCGTGCGACGCCGGGTCAGATAAGCGAGCGGCGGGCGAAGGATCGCGCGCAGGCCCGGGGCCAGACGACCGAGCCCTCCGACGGCTGTCTCCACCGCTCGCAAGTTCGCCGAGGCGGCCATGACGAGCCCCAACACTGAAACCAGGACCGCGACCGTGAAGACCGAGAAGAACTTGTTGGGGTCGGTCTCCGCGCTGATCGCGTTCACCATGACGAAGGACCACGCGGCAAGGGTTCCTCCGTACAGCGTGGCGTAGAGGCGTTCGGGCAGCCGCCCCTTGAGCGCGGTTGCCACTCCGATGATGAGCGCGTAGCCGCCTACGAGCTGGCCGAACCTGACGCCCTGCGTGAGCCCCGCGACTCCCACGACCGACAGCGTCGCCGGCACCGCGAAGCGGGACCACCCACGGCGCCCCCGGGCCTCCGCCGGCTCGGGGAGGTTGCGGATCGCTGCGGGGATCGACATCCGCGAGGTTCGTCGGGAGGCGAAGAAGAGCGTCACGAGGGTGATGAGCGCCCCGGCGCAGAACGCGATAGCGAGCGTCTTCGGATGCAGTGCGAACTTGAAGCGATAGTCGACGGCAGCGCCGAAGAACTCCGCGAAGGCCTTCCCGAACCGCGCGGCCAGGACCTTTCCGGCGAACAGCCCCACCGTCGTTCCGACCGCCGCCGCGGCCAGACTGTAGAACGCTCCTTCCAAGACGGACAGCGTGATCAATCCGCGGCGGGTGAGACCCATCGCTCGAAGTACGGCGAGGCGCGAGCGGCGTTCTTCGGCCAGCATCATCACCAGGTTGACGACGAGCGCCACGCCGGCAGCAAGCACCAAGATGCTCATCGCGGAGAGCATCGCGAAGGTGAACTGCGTGTTCTGCTTGGCCGCCTTCACCTCAGCGGCTTTCACCTGCTGCACGGCGAGTGGAGTGTCCGAGCCACTCGATGCAGCGACCGCGGCCTTCAACGGTTCGAACGCCCGGACCGCGCCTTGTTGACCGGACTCGAGTCCACCAACCGCGGAGATCCGCACCACGTTGATATCCGTCGTACCGGCGATCTTCTGGGCGAGCGGAAGCGGAAGGAACACCGAGGTGTACAGCCCATATGCGCCTGGGCCTTCGGAGCGCGCGATCCCCGCGACCCTCACGTCGACGGACGTGCCGGCCGTCTGTTCGACCGTGATCCGCAGCAGGTCGCCGGTCTGCGCGTCGAGCGCAGTCGAGAGCTGGTGGGACAGGAGCACGCCGTCCGCTCCTAGGTCGCCACCGAAGGTTCGCCTGCCGTCGGTCAACAGGTACGGACCGAAAGGTTGCTGCGTCGCGGGATCGAAGCCGATCAGGCGGACCCCGGACTCGCCCTGCTTGCGGTCGAGGTCGGCCACCGATGCCACCGTCTCCAAGCCGGCTTGCACGCCGTCCACGTACGGACGCAAGGCGGGGTCATTCGAGAGCTGCGCGGTGACACCTGCCGGGAAGGGCTGATCGGCCTGCGCCGCAACGGTCAAGTCCGTCATGCCCCAAGCGCGATAGGCGTTCAGGAGGGCCGAGTCGTTCGCCGAGTCGGTCCCGACGAGCGAGGCGGTGATCCCGGCCGCACCGACCATCAGGCCGCCGACGACGAGGACAGTCTGACCTTTGCGGCGAACCGCCTCGCGGATGGCGAGGCGCGCGAGGAGCGGGTTCTTCGCCGCGAGGAATCCGAGGAACAGGTAGGTGATCGCGAACAACCCTCCGAGGAAGAGGAGTGGAGCGCTCACGGTTCGGCCGTCACCGGCGGCCCCGGCGCGGCGGCATCGGCGCCGACCTCACCTCGCCCGTCGACGATCCGTCCGTCTCGGACCAGGATCGTGCGGTCGGCGAGTTGAGCGACGGCCGGGTTGTGCGTGACCAACACCATGGTCTGACCCTCGCGGTTGAGTCGGACGAGCAGATCCATGATCGCGTCGGTCGACTCGGAGTCCAAGTTTCCGGTCGGCTCATCCGCCCACACCACTGCCGGTCGATGAACAAGTGCTCGTGCAACGGCCACGCGCTGCTGCTCGCCGCCGGAGAGCTGATCGGGCCTATGGTCGGCCCGGCCTCCGAGGCCCACCTCCCCCAGCGTCTCTCGCGCTCGCGCTCGGGCTTCTTTGAGCGGTCGCCGGAGAAGCAGCATCGGGATCTCCACGTTCTCGGCGGCGGTGAGGACGGGCAGCAGGTTGAAAGCCTGGAAAACGAAGCCCATGCTCGTCGCGCGGTACCGGGTGCGTTCGTCGTCGGACAGTTCTTGCAAGTCCCGTCCGTCGATCAGGATCTTGCCGTCGTCGAGCTGCTCCAGTCCGGAGAGACAGTTCAACAAGGTGGTCTTCCCTGAGCCTGAAGGACCCATGATGGCCACCATCTCGCCGCGCGCGACCTCGAGGCTCACGCCTTTCAATGCCTCGACCTCGGCGCCGCTCCGGTAGACCTTACGGACCCCGCTCGCCTCGACTATGCGATCCATGGTGCTCCAGGCTAACCGACGCGGGCGGTGCCGTGGAAGCCTGCTAGCGCGAACGTCGGTCAGGGTGCCCGCACTCCCTTGATTGCCCGAGTGTCACTAAAGACGAGTCGGCGAAGAGTCCGCGAACTAGTCGCGGCGACGGATCAGATCGACGATCAGTCCCAGCGTGAGCACGCCCGCGAGCGCTCCGAAGGTCGCCGGCACCCACCCCGCGACGCGAGCCGAGAGCGCCGAGAGCGATGTGGCAAGGATCGCGGCGCCCGCGGTGAGACCCAGCGCCAACCGTCGGCCGGCGCGCCGGATCGTGGTCTCCAGCGTGGTCGCGCGGAAATTCACCTCGAGCTTCTGGCCGGGACGCGCGCCGATCAGCCGTTCGACGGCCTCGATCACCCGCATCGCGCGGACCTTCATCTTCTGCGTCTGATAGAAGATCGCCTTCAGGTCGAGCTTCGAGCCCATGCCCGTCACGACGTTCCGCATCAAGAACTTCCCGGCCACGTCGAACGGATCGAGCTCGGGATCGAGCTGGGCCGCGGCCAGCTGCATCTGCGCGAGCGCTTTCCCGGTCAGTGTCAGCGAGGCCGGCAACGGCACGTTGTGACGGAGCGAGATCTCGGTCATCTCCTGGAGCACCGGGCCGAGCTGGATGTCCTTCAGTGACGCCGTGCGATTCTTCGCCATCAGCGCGCCGATCTCCTCGCTGAACGCGTCGACGTCCAGGTCGCTGCGGTCGATCGCGCCCGACAGCATCAGCGAGATGTCCGTGAGGAAACCGACATCCTCCTGCCAGAACGCCATGAGGAGCAGCATCATCTGCTCCCGCATCTCGGCGCTCACCTCGCCGACCATGCCGAGGTCCAAGAAGTAGAGGAGCTCCTCTTCGGGCTGCCACATCAAGTTCCCCGGATGCGGGTCGGCATGGAAGAACCCGTCAACCATGATCTGCTTGTAGAAGGACTCGAGCAGCTGGCGCGCGGCCTCCTTCCGGGGCCTGCCTTCCGGCGCGCTCGTGATCGGGCCGCCGGCTACGTCACGCATCACCAGCAGCCGTGACGTGGAGAAGTCGCCGTGCACCTCCGGCACGCGCAGCCGCGAGAAGGTCGCGAGAACGTCGGTCATCCGGCGCATGTTGCTCGCCTCCTGGCGGAAATCCAGCTCGCGGTGCAGCGAGTCCGACAGATGCGTGAACACCGCCTCCATGTCGATCACCTGCTTGAGTCCCGGCCGGTGTCCGACCTTTTCGGCGAACACCTCCAGGAGTGCCAGGTCCTGCTCGATCAGCTCCTTGGCATCGGGGCGCTGGACCTTCACCACGACCTTCTCACCGTTCGCAAGCGTCGCTCGATGCACCTGCGCGATCGTCCCGGCGGCCAACGGCTGCGGCTCGATGTGATCGAACACGTCCTCCCACGGAACGCCCAGCTCCTGCTCCATCACGCGCACGACCTGCTCTTCGGTGAGCGGTGGCACGTTGTCCTGCAGCGTGGCCAGCTCCTTGATGTACTCCGGCGGCAGCAGGTCGGGCCGGGTCGACAGGATCTGTCCAAGCTTCGCGAACGTCGGTCCCAGCTCCTCGAGCGCGGCGCGGAGGCGCTTGCCCTGTCGTTCCTTTCCGAGGGCTCCCTCCTCGTCGGGGCGACCGAACAGCTCCTTCAAGCCGTGCTTGGCGAAGACCGTCGCGATCTTGGTGCCGCGGGCGATCAGGTGCGGCTCGGTCTCGACCTCGGCGGCTCCCGTGCGAAGTGACGCCGGCGCGCGTCGGGCTTCGGCGGGTCCGGCGGCCTGCCCGTCCGCAGCGGTGTTCACGATGATCACGGTGCAGCGAGCGTTGTGGCTGATCCGGTTCGGCACGTTGCCCAGCAAGAACTCCTTGCGGCCGGCCATGCCCGCGTTGCCGACCACCAGGACGTCGATCCCGTGCTCCTCGGTGGCGCCGACGATCGCGATGGCGGGGTCGTCGTGGATCACGACATGCGCTCGCCCTCGCTCGCCGGCGATCTGGGTGGCGTAGTGCTGCAGATCATCGGCTGCGCCGCG
>JAYUAK010000031.1:0-2611 GCA_043741335.1 Actinomycetota bacterium | reverse complement strand
AGTGGAGGCCGCCGCTCAGGCGAACAACGTCCGCACGATCCGCGTCGCCGCCGACGATGCCGAGCGCGCCCTGATCTGGAAGGGGCGCAAGTCGGCGTTCGGCGCGGTCGCCCAGATCGCACCGCACTATCACCTGCACGATTGCGTGGTGCCGCGCACGAAACTCGTCGAAGTACTGTCCGGCGTCTACGCCATCGCGAAGCACCACGACCTGATCGTCACGAACGTGTTCCACGCCGGCGACGGCAACCTACACCCATTGTTGTCGTTCGACCGGAGCGTCCCCGGTACGCTCGAGCGCGTGCTCCAGGCGAGTGAAGAGATCGTGCGCCTCTGCGTGGACGCGGGCGGCGCGCTCAGCGGTGAGCACGGCATCGGTTTGGAGAAGCGCGATTTCATGCCGCTCGTGTTCACGGCGGAGGATCTAACCGCGCAGGCGTGCGTACGCGATGCGTTCGATCCAGCTCGCCGCATGAACCCGGAGAAGGTGCTGCCGGCCGGCGCGCGATGCGGCGACTTCGCGATGGCATTCGGGTCCGATGCGGCGGATGCGGCCGCGAGCCTGCCGGAGGGTTCGTGGATCTGATCCATCCGCACGCGAAGCACGACGTGGTGGATGCGATGCGCGACGCCGCGTCTCACGGCCATCGCGTGCTGGTGGTCGGCGGCCGGATGCACATGGATCGCGGCAACCCGTGCGAGGTCGACACCGAGCTCTGGACCACCATGCTCGACGAGGTCGGCGCGTACGAGCCGGCCGAGATGCTCGCGGTCGTCGAGGCCGGCATGCGCATCGGCGATCTCCAGACCCTGTTGGCGAAGCACGGCCAGGAGTGGCCGGTCGACGCGCCCAGCGATGCCACCGTCGGCGGCGTGATCGCGGCGGGAGTGTCGTCATTCCGACGTCTGCGCGTGGGCTATGTCCGCGACACCGTGGTGGAGATCGAGATGGTGACGGGCGACGGCCGGCTCGTGAAGAGCGGCGCTCGCACGGTGAAGAACGTGACGGGCTACGACCTCCACCGCCTAGCGACGGGATCGCTCGGCACGCTCGGTGTCATCGTGCAGGTCGCAGTGAAGCTTCGCCCCCGGCCCCAAGCGCGCCGGAAGCTCACGGTTGAGGGCAACGGCCTCGAGCTCGGCCGTCTGCTGCTCCAGAGCGTGCCGTTGCCCGTCGCCGTCATCGCGGAAACCGGACGCGTGAGCCTCTGGCTCGAGGGTTGGCCCGGCGAGGTCGACGAGCAGACCGCCGCCGCGCAAAGGGCCACCGGCGGGTGGTCCGTCGAGGATGACCCCGACCCATTCGATCCGCACAACCTCGACGGCGAGGTTCTCGTGGAGGCGGCAGTCGCGCCGTCGCACATCGCGGAGCTCGTTGCCGGTCGCGACGACTGGACTGCGCTGCTGGGCGTGGGACTAGTCTGGTTCAGACTACCTGGTGGGGCGGAGCCGCTCGACGGGCTGCGGGAGACCGTCGCCGAGGCCGCGGGCGTGGCGCCGGTTATCAAGGGGGTCGGCGGCCTCGGCGACGTGCCCATCCCCGCTCCAGCGATCCATCGCCGGCTGAAGGAGTCGTTCGACCCCGCGAACATCCTCGCCCCCGGCCGCTTCTGGGGCGGCATCTAACAACCGACCGTGATGCGGAACCGCCGGAACAAGGCGACCGCCTGAGTGACCCGCAGGTCGATCGGCCGAAGTTGGTGTGAGAGACCGACGTCGCTCACGACTCTCCCGGCGGCCTGACCGATGACACCGCGGAACGCATGAGGGAGCGGTCGATCCGCGTGCCGGAACAGCTCGCGAAGGAACCGCTCGTAGCGCTTTCGCTCTCCGGGGCGTAGGAGCGGCGGGTCGCGAGGCAGGACAGACAGGAGTGCGGCATCCACGCGCGGCTTCGGCCGGAACGATGCGGCCGGGATCCGGCGTTCGATCGTGAACGTCCACCACGTCGCCCACGTGAGGGAAAGCAAGTTCCGGGGTGGGTCCGCGGTCCTCTTCCGCGCCATACCCCACTCGACAACGACATCGGCGCGACTGACGGGGCTCGACGTTTCCGAAAGGAGCCGGCGGAAAAGGTCCGTCCCGATCGAGAACGGGATGTTGCCGAATACGCGGAACGGCTCCGTGGGAAGCGGAAACACACGCGCGTCGCCTTCGACGACTCCAACGACAGGATCGTGCGCGAACGCGGAGCGCAATCCCTTGACCAACCGCGGATCGAGCTCGATCGCGATGACTGCCTGAGCGCGCGTGGCGAGCTCCCTCGTGAGCACGCCGGTGCCTGCCCCGATCTCGACGACCAGATCGGTGGGAGCGATGTGCGCGCGACGGACGAGCTCAGTCGCAAAAGGACGACTGAGGAAATGCTGCCCGAGAGCGGGCGCACCGGACCGCGAGGCGCGCGTCCTGCGCGCGTCCACGGAACACCATCACGAAGGTTCCCATGACCGTTACTCCCTGCGCTCGCCGAACGGTGGAGTGTGCACGCTCGCGATGGTCGCGGTCAACCCCGCGAGTTGACTCACCAGAGATGTCCGCGAAACGACGTCGTTGCCTCATCTAAGGATGTCCTCCAAGCAGGCACGCTCCCGTCGACGATCCGGGTCGGCGA
>JAYUAK010000030.1:0-6199 GCA_043741335.1 Actinomycetota bacterium | reverse complement strand
CGGTCGTCATCGTGGCGTCGCTCGTCCTGGCGAAGATCCGTAGCTCGCGCCTCGGCATCGCCCTCGCGACGATCCGCGACGCTCCGGGCTATGCCGCGGCCCGGGGCGTGAGCCCGCTCAAGTACCGGATGCTGGCGTTCGGCATCTCGGGGTTCATCGCGGGCGTCGCCGGCGCTCTGTACATCAGCTACAACCAGAGCATCACATCGTCGGTGATGGGTCTCACCCCGATGTCGATCGACGTCACGATGCTCGTCATCGGCGGCCTCGGCACGATCTTCGGTCCCGTGATTGGGACCGGACTCCTCACGCTGATCCAGCAGTCCTTGATCGACTACCCAGGGATCCAGCTCACGATCCTGGGGGCGATCCTGTTGATCATCGTCGTGTTCGTACCGGGTGGCCTCGTCGGGCTGCTCTCGAGGATCCGCCGCCGGATCTATAGCTGGGTCGAAGAAGAAGCGGAAGAGGGCTCGCCGCCACGAGCGGGGCCTTCCACATTGCCGGTGGCCGCGGACGACATGAGCGGGACCGGACGAGATCCCTAGGAGCTGTTCACGGCGAGCGGCCGTTCTCCCGGTCGGCTCGAACGGCTTCCGGGCCGCGCTCCGACGATGGACCGAACCCGCCGCCCCCGCTCGTCTCGATGCGGACGACCCACCCGGGCTCGAGCGTCATCGTGGTCTTCTGGGGCACCGGCATCTCCTTGCCCTGCGCGTCGAGCAACGTGATCCGGGATGGAGCCGCGTCGGTGCCTCCCCGGACGCCCCCGGGGGCGAACCGCGGATCCGTCTGCTCGGCATAGAAGGTGGCACGCTGCGGTTGGTCGAGGATCTCGTACTCGCGTCGCAGACCCATCCCCCCGTTGAAGGTGCCCATGCCCTGGGAGCCCGGTATGAGTTCGGTCCGCCGGATCCGTACGGCATAGTTCGCCTCGGCGGTCTCGACGGGCATCAGCCCCACATTGGACATGTACGTGTCGACGCCGTCGATCCCATCGGCGCCGCGGTGGGCACCGGTACCCCCGCCGACCACGTCCGACAGGACCGACCGATGACCGGTGTCGAGGGAGACGCTCTCGATGTTGATACCGAAGAACGTCACGCTGGATCCTCCGATCGCCTTCTCCGGCCAGATCTGGGACGCGGCGCGGAAGATCGTATCGGCGAGTCGCTGGCAGGTGTTGTGGCGCACCGAGACCGCGGCCGGGGGGCGCGGGTTCAGCACGCTGCCGAGCGGACACACGATGTCGACCGGTCGCAGGATGCCTTCGTTCGAGGCGATGCGAGGGTCGGTGAGTGCGCGGGTTGCGTACACGATCGCGGCACGGGTGCTGGCCCACGGCACGTTCAGCGCGCCGGCCACCTGACCCGCGGACCCCGACAGATCGACCGTGAGGTGGTCATCCCGTTTGATCAGCCGCACGTGGATCCGCGTTGGCGGGCCGGCGCGGCCGTCATCGTCCATGAAACCCTCCGCCTCGCCGCTGCCGTCAGGAAGCTCCGCGAGTGCGAGGCGCGTCGCCTCCTCCACGACGTCGAGCGCTTGGCCGAACGCGGTGGTGATCCCCGCCGAGCTCCAGCGCTCGACGGCCTCCTCGATGCGGCCTCGACCCACCCGGCACGCCGCCGTCTGTGCCCGCAGATCCGAGATCGTGGACAACGGGTCGCGGATGTTCTCGGTGAGAATCGAGATGACGTCGGGGTTCTCCCGTCCCCTCAGGTACAGGCGCACCGGAGCGAGCAGAAGCCCTTCGGCGTAGACCTGTTCCAGTGCGGCTCCCTCCGTGCCGGGGTTGACCCCGCCGACGTCGAGGTGGTGGGCCGTGGTTCCGGTCCAGGCGAAGAGCTCACCCTCAACGAACACGGGCATGATCACGTTGAGGTCTGGGGTATGCATCGCGCCGAGGAACGGATGGTTGGCGAGGAACACGTCGCCGTCGGCGATCTCGCTTCCCCATCGGTCGATGATCGACTTCACGACGAGCGACATCGCCCCGAGCTGAGCTGGTATGTAGTCGGCCTGAGCCACGAGGTCCCCGTCGGCCGCGAACAGCGCGCACGAGAAGTCCTCCATGTCGCGGATGATGGGGCTGTAGCTCGAGCGCTTCAGGACGCCGCCCATCTCCGCGGCGGCCGAGAGGAGCAAGGCGTGGATCAGCTCGAACGTGATCGGGTCGAGCACGCGTCTTTGTTTGAGCGTCGAACCGGAGCGCTTCCGGGCGGAAGCCGTCATCGACGCACCCACTCTCGGAGCCAGATGTTACCGTGGTCATCGACGCGGGCGCGCTGGTCCGGAAGCAGCAGCGTGGTCGAATCCATCTGCTCGACGATCGCGGGTCCCTCGATCCGGTTGCCTGCGCGTAGCGAATGGCGTTGCAGGACGGGCACGCGCAGCGGTCGTCGTTCGTTCGGCAGCAACACCCGTCGTTCGCCGGTGAACGCCTCCGCACGTGGCCGCACGCCCCCTCGGGGGATCTTCGCGGGCTCGTGGCTCCGCGGCGTGCCGAAGCCGGCCAGGCGCACAGCCACGAGTTCGACCGGCTCGTCCGCACTCGCGTGGCCATAGGCAGACCGGTGTTGCTCGTCGAAGCTCCGACGGAGCGATCGCAACCCCCTCACCGACGTGGTGCGAAGCGGCACGTTGAGCTCATAGCCCTGACCCCTGTAGCGACAATCCGCGCTGGCCACGAGCGCGATTCCCGACGCCGGCATCCCGTCCTCCTTCAGCTGCGCGGTGAGGCGGTGAGCCGTATCCCGATACCAGGCGAGGACGTCTGGGAAGCTCCCGGGCTCGAGCGGTGCGAGCACGGTGCGCGCCGCGTCGATGCGCAGTCCGGCAGCGACGAGCCCGGCGGCTGAGAACAGACCGGGGTGTGGAGGAACCAAGACCGAGTCGAGCTCGAGCTCGCGGAGCAGGAGCCCTGCGTGGAGCGGGCCCGCGCCACCGAACGCGACCATCGTGAACCCGCGCGGGTCGATGCCACGTTCGACGGACACCCGACGGAGGGCATGCGTCATGTGAGCGAGCGTGACGGCGAGGATCCCGCGCGTTGCCTCGGCCGCCGACATGCCGAGCCCGTTGGCGACCCGCCCGATCACCTCGCGTGCCGCGTCCTCGTCGAGCCGAAGACGTCCCGCGAGCGGGCTGTTGCCACCGAGCGTGCCGGCGGCCACATGAGCATCTGTGACCGTCGCGCAGTCCCCCCCTTGTCCGTACGCGGCCGGACCTGGGTCGGCGCCCACGCTCTCCGGGCCCACGCGCAGCCTGCCCGCGCGATCGACGTGGACGAGGCTGCCGCCGCCCGCCCCGATGGTCTCGATATCGACCGACGAGCACAGGATCGGGTGTCCGTCGACGACTTGGTTCGGGACTGTCGGCGCGATCCCCCCTTGCGCGAGACAGACATCGAGTGAGGTGCCTCCCATGTCCAGAGAGATCAGCCTCTCGAGGCCGTGCCGCTTCCCCAAGGCGAGCAGACCGGTCACGCCACCCGCCGGGCCGGACAGCACCAGGCGATGAGCTTCGCGTTCGGCGCGCTCCGCCGGCACGCACCCGCCGTTGGACTGCATCACCAGGAACGGCGCTCGGACCCCGAGGTCCCCTGCCCGCCGACGGGCCTCCAACACGTAGCGGCCCACGATCGGTCGCAGTGCGGCGTTCAACGCAGCCGTCGCGGTGCGTGGGTACTCACGGAACTCACGCGCGACCTCGGCAGAGGTCGTCACCGGCAGGTCAGGTAGCCGGCGACGGATCTCGTCTGCGAGCGCGCGCTCGTGCTGGTCGTTCAGGTAGCTGAAGAGGAACGAGATCGCGACGGCGTCCGGGGTGCGGCGTTCGACCTCGAGGACGACGCGGTCGATCTCTTCGGCGGTGAGAGGCATGATGACGTCTCCGCGACCGGAGAGACGCTCGCGTACCTCGAGCCGATCCTTGCGGGGAACGATCTCGGAGGGCCGGGCCGGCTCCAGGTTGTAGATGTCGGGACGGCTACCGGACCGGTAACCGAGGATGTCGCGGAAGCCCTCGGTGGTGAGCAGTGTGACGCGCCCGAGTCGACCGGTGAGGATGGCATTGGTGGCGACCGTGGTTCCGTGTGACAACAAGCGGACGCTCGAAGGCTCGACACCGTAGGCCGACAGCTCCTCGAGCGCCTGGACGAGTGCGCGCTCGGGCTCGGTGGGGGTAGAGGGAACCTTGGCGACCCGGAGCTCGCCCTCGCTCCCCAGGGCGATCGCGTCGGTGAACGTCCCACCGACATCGACCGCGACGACCCAGGTCTGGCTCACGAGGTGACTCCTTGCTCCGTAGGCGATCCAGCCGCGATTCTACGGACGAGGAGCCTGACGCCCGTCAGGGACATCGGTCGGATCGTGAACGGGCCCGCGGCGGGTATGGGTCGGAGCGTGGGCTGGCGGGCACCCTCGATCTCGACGACGGTTCCCGCAACCACGAGAACATCGTCGAGTTCGCGGCCTTCGTGATCGCGAGCTCGGGATGAACATCCTCGTGGCCCTCGCGTTCGGGAAGGGCTCGGCGGCGTTCGGGCAGGTCACCCTCACGACGCAGCTGGCCTTCGTGGCGGGCGCCGCTACGCGCTTCGGGACAGACATGGCCGCGGTCCGCCGCGTAGCGATCGAGGTCGGCAAGGGCGAAGGTGGCCGTACTCGAGCGCTCGTGCGGATCGCGGTCTCGCTCGCGCTCGCGCTCGCGGTCGCGGTCAGCGTCGTCGTCGGGACGCTCGCGTTCCTGCTCGCCGGTCCGATCGCGTCGTTCCTGAAGGCGCCGGCGAACGCGTATCGCGCGGCCGCGGTCGCGCTCGTCTTCGTCGCTCGCCCAGGTGTACCTGGGCGGCAGCTGTGGCCTGAAGATCATGCGGCACACTCTAGTGGCGAAGGGGCAGGCTGATGATCCTCGGCTCGCAGCCCGGCGAGAAGAGCGACAACCCGCTGTGGCACGAGGTCACGATCTCACGATCTATTGGGTGCACAGCGCGAAGCCCGTCGTGATCAAGAGCGACACCCAGATCGACAAGCTGATCGGCAAGGGCTTGCTGAAGGAGACCAAGACCCCCAATATCCTCGACTGCCCGGTCACCTCGGTAGGTCCGGCTCATCGGTAGCTGTCGAGGAGGCCCGCAGCGATGCGGAGGGCCTCCTTCGGCCGTTCCGCGCAAGCGCTCGGGCCAGCGCCGTACGAGTCGATGAGTGGTCGGGTCGCGCTCGAGCCACGCGAACGTCTCGAACAACCTCCGGCGGCCAGCTCGATCTTTGCCGCTCAACCGCCGAACACCTGGGCGTGATCGACCACACGGCGTTCGTCCTTGCGCCAGCCGAGGACCTCGCACCCATCGGCGATACCAGCAGGTCGTCGGGCTGGTTAGCTTCGACCTCAGTCGCGCCCGCTAATGACTCTTGCGTCGCTTCTCTTAGAGCGGGGGAGCTTAAGCCGTTCGAGTTCCAGAACTGGGTGAGGGGGGTACGGTGACGAGCGCCGCCGGAGAACCGCGGGAGCCGTGCGCTGCCCGGCGTTGCATGCCTTCACTCTCGCAGACGTGCGGAGTGAGCTCATCGCGGCGACGAGTCCCAGCCAGCGATCGTCTCGATGTCGATCGCGACGACCGGACCGGACGGCGGAGCGGACCCGTATTGTGGGTATTTCACGGTCAGCGCGGTGAGCGCGGCGGATCGCTCAGGTGGTGAGTCGACCACGCGCCCAGTACCCGAGGCGCGAACCCACCAGAGCCTGCTCCAATCCTCTTCGTAGCCGTCGACGACGAACTCCGCCGCGGGGTTCCGTTCGAGGTTCCGCAGCCGCTGGAGCGACAAGGTCCGCTTCGGCTTCTCGTCGACGACCCAGTAGGCAATCGGCCCCTGGTCCGACTCGACCAGTGCGAAGACGAATGGGACGACGTGAGGCCTGCCGTCCGGCGTCACGGTTGCGAGTCGGCCCACTCGCGCAGATCGGAGCCGCGCCATCATCTCGTTGCGGTCCACGACCATCCTCCTCGACCGCGGAGCCATCCGCGGCTCGTCACAACTCCGCGCCCCTCGTAGGGTGGGTCGCGAAACCATTCCGGTGTTCGTCGTGTATGCGAAACGCTCATCATCGGTCACGACGACCCAGCACGCTGCCGACGTGATCAGGCGTTGTAAGGCGCCGTGCCGCGCGCGAAGTGGCTCACGAGGTCGCCAGATCC
>JAYUAK010000029.1:0-6259 GCA_043741335.1 Actinomycetota bacterium | reverse complement strand
CCCCGGCTCCGACTTCGTCGATCTCACCGACCGTCTCGTGGCCCATGATGAGTGGCGGAATACGGCGTGGGCTCGCCTCGCGGAACCCGTGAAGGTCCGACCCGCAGATGGCGGAGGCGCGCGATGCGATCACGACTTCGCCGGATCCGGGCGTGGGGTCGGGCGCGTCTTGCAGCTCCATCCGGCCGGGGCCCAGGTAGACGAGTGCCTTCACGTTTGCACCATTCTCGCCGCGCAGACGAACGGTTTGTCTCGGGCGGGCACCAGAACGGGCACGTCGGGGTACTCGCGACCGACGGTTTCCATCAGCGCTCCCGTTGAGCCGAGGTTGCCGGCGAACAGGTCGTAGTGCATGGGGACCAAGACGCCGGCGTCGATCCGAGAGGCGAGCCACGCCGCCTCGCGGTGGTTGAGGTTCCCGACGATGTCGCGTGCCTCTCGCTCGGCGTCGCGTCCGTTGATCGGCAGGAGCGCCACGTCGATCGCGAGGTCGCCGAGCGTATCTTCCATCCCCGCGTAGTGGATCGTGTCTCCGGCGTGATAGACGCGAACGCCACCGAGGTCGACGACGAATCCCAGAAAGCGGATCAGTCCGCCCGACAGCGTATCGCCGAATCCATAGGCGTCCTCCATGGTGACGCCGTGACACGCGCCGACGGCCCGAACCATGAGCCCGCCGATGTCCGTCGCGTCGCCCGGCTGCAGCCCCACGACGCGGTCGGGGGAGACACCGGTCTCGGTGACCATGTCGACGATGGGGGACGGCACGACGAAGATCGCGTCCGGCGAAGCGGACGCGATCGCGCCGACGCTCGGGACGTCCAGGTGGTCGACGTGTTCGTGTGAGCAGAAGACGACATCGACACCGACGGCTTGCTCGGGCAAGAGCGGCGATGCGTGCAGGCGCCCCGGATATGCCGAGAGGAACGGGTCGAAGAGCACGGTGGTACCGCCTCCCCGCGCCGCGAAGCTCGCCTGACCGAACCAGGACAGCGCGGCTTGCCCCTGTCCGAGTCGAACGTTCGTCAGTCGTTCAATCGAGGTCTCGCTCATTGCACTTCGCATCCCTCCGGGAGTATGCGCGAGCGGCGAAGGGGGACACTCATGGAACTCGGAAGGCTAACCTCTCAGGGGGTGAGTCCGTAGTCGGGGATGTCATCGAGTTGGATCACGGAAACGGAGGGGATGAAACTGTAGCTCCGCGCGATCTTCACGGCGCGCGCAGCGGTCTCGGTGTCGGACGGGTCGGCGTAGTCGAGGGCGAGGATCGGCAGGCCGGTCCGTCCGTGCAGCGCCACGAGTTGGTCCGCCTCGGAGCTGTTGTCGGCTCGGACATACTTCGCGTCCTTGAACGAGTAGCTGGTGGAGAGGTCTTCGAACATCTCGGCGTCGATATCGCCCGCGACCCGCTCCGCGATGTCGAATCCACGGTTCTGCACGAGCAGCGCGTCGGGGTACGCAGTCCGTAGTCCACGGATCAGCTCGATCATGCCCGGCTCCGTCTCGGGCGCCACGTCGATCGCCGTGTCGACGGTGTCCAGGAACACACCCTGGAATCCGTAGTCGAGGATCTTCGCGGTCGCCTTCGTCATGAGGTCGCGCCAGCCCTGCTGGTTCGCGTTGACGAACAGCGACCCCCAGTTGCGGTTCCGGCCGAGGATCCACGAACGCGGAACGGTCCCGTCGTGGAGCCACGGGTCGTTGCCGTTGATCTCGCCGACGCTCAAGTAGCCCACTACGAGCGTGCCTCGGGACTCGAGCTCTCGGACCTCGCCGGGTGTGAGCGTGTTCGGATCGATGATCGCCAGGTCGTAGTTCGCGAGGTCATCCAGCCGACCAGCTCCGTAGTAGACGACGAAGCTCTCGATCGACCGGATACGTGCCCGTGCAGACGATGTAGGGGTCGTCGCGGCTGGGTTGACGCTCGAGGTGCAGGCGCCGAGCAGGACGGCCACCGCGGTCCATCGCACGGCCGGTAGGCTCATCCCTTCACCGCACCGGTGAGCGCCTGCACGAACCGCCGCTGCCCGATCAGGAACACGAGCAGCACCGGCGCCGTCGAGAGCACGTTGCCCGCCATCACCGCCGACCATTCGGTTCGGTGTTGCCCCTGGAACGTCGTCAGGCCGAGCTGGACGGTGTAGACCTTCGGCGATGTGAGCACGATGAGCGGCCAGAACAGATCGTTCCAGGCGTAGAGGAATGTGATGATCGCAAGCGCGGAGAGCGCGGGCCGCGCGAGGGGCATGACGATGCGGAAGAAAGTTCCGAGCCGGGTGCACCCGTCGATCTGCGCGGCCTCCTCCAGCTCCTTCGGGAACGACTGGAAGAACGACGACATCAGGTAGATGCCCACCACGCTCGTGAGCTGCGGCACGATCAGCGCTCCCAGGTGATCGTTCAGCCGGAGCGAATGGAAGATCAGGAAGGTCGGGATCACGGTGAGCTGGAACGGGATCAGCGCGGTCGCGAGCAGCAGCGGGAAGAGGTACTTCTTGCCCGCGAAGCGGATTCGCGCGAACGCGTACCCGGCCAAGCTGCACATCACCATCTGGGATACGACCACCGACCCCGCGACGAGCGAGGTGTTCAGGAACCACCGGGGGAAGTCGGATTCCGCCAGCACCTGCGTGTAGCCGCCCAGGTAGAGCGAGTGGGGGACGATCGTTGGGGGAAACCGGTTGATCTCGGCGTTGGTCATGAAGGACGTCACCAGCATCCAGGCGAACGGGATCACCATGAGGATCGAGAGCGGGAACAGCACGAAGTGCCACGGGTCGGGGATCTTGCGCCGCCAGCCGCGCCGACCGGCGAAGCGGTCGGCCTCATCGATCCGCGCCCGGTGCAGGTCGGGAGCGGCCGGGACCGCGCTCACAGTGTCATACCCTTCCGTCGCCCGTACAGGAGGCCGACCAGGATCACGAACAGGCTCGCGAAGAACAGGACGTAGGCGACGGCCGCGCCGTAGCCGGCGGTGAAGAACTCGAACGCCAGCTTCCAGATGTAGAAGACGAGTGTGTACGTGGCGTGCAGGGGTCCGCCCTTCGTGGTGGTGAAGACGAGATCGAAGAACTGGAAGGTCTCGATCACCCCCCAGACAATGAGGAAGTACGTGACGGGTCTGATCGTGGGCAGGGTGACGTGGCGGAACGTGTTCCACTTCGACGCGCCGTCGATCTCGGCCGCTTCGAGCACCTCCGGCGGCACCTCCTGCAGAGCCGCCATGAAGATCACGACGTTGAAGCCGAACTGCGTCCAGAAGTAGACAACCGCAAGGACCAGGAGCGCTTGGCTAGGACTCTGGAGGAACCCCTGGCGTGGGATCCCGACCCGATGGAGCACGGAGTTCACGAGTCCGAAGTCGGGGTCGAAGATGAATCCCATCAGGATGCCTTCAGCTGCCGCCGCCGCTATGAACGGCACGAGGAAGCACGTCCGGTAGAAGCCGATCATCTTGATCTTGCGGTTCAGGAGCAAAGCCACCCCGAGACCGCCGGCGATCCCCGCTGGCAGATACAGAGCCGTGAAGATGACCGTGTTCTCGAACGACTTGCGAAGCAGCGGGTCGCGTAAGATGGCACGGTAGTTCGCGAACCCGATGTAGTGGCCTCCCGAGACGAGGTCGGAGTTGGTGAGCGACAGCACGAACGACCACGCCATCGGGATGAACGACAGACCGAGGATCAGCACGACGGCGGGGCCGGCGAAGCCCCAGCCGGCGACGTTGTCGGCCAGCCGTCGCCGCCGATCGACGGCGAGGTTTTCTTCGTCGGTTACCGCGACGGCCATGCGCCTAGCCGGGAACCGCCAGGAGCCCGTTCACCTGTTCCGCGGCGTCGTCCAGAGCTGACTTCGGGTCCGACTGGCCCAGGAGCACCGCCGTGATCGACTGTCCGAGCGTCTCTGAGATCCGGGGGTATTGCGTCACCGACGGCCGTACGTGCAGGGCGTTCGACAGGTTATCGACCATGGCCTGGATCCCGGGGAAGGCGTCGAGGTACTTCTGGTACGCGGGATCCTGCGGGATCGACTGCCTGATCGGAAGCGATCCTGCGGCGGTCATCCACCTCAGCTGTTGCTCTGGTTGGCTGAACCACGTCAGGAACTCGACCGAGGCTTGCACGCGCTCGGGGCTTCGGTCGAACACCGCCCATATGTCTGGACCCGAGACCGTCTCGTGGGTAGTGCCATCGTAGGACGGCAGCACCTGGTCGCCCCAGTTCATATGCTGCTCTTCGAGGACGGTCACCTCCCACGGTCCAGAGACGAACATGGCGAGGTGGCCGCTCGTGAACAACGGTTCCGCCTTGCCGTCGGTGGGGTCGAGGTACACCGACTTGTCGGTGACGGCCATCTGCTGCCAGAGCGTGAGCGCGTCGACGCCGCCCTGGGAGTTGAAGGTCGCCTGCGTGCCGTCCGTCGACAGGACCTCGCCGCCGGCCTGCCACAGGAAAGGCCAGAAACGCCAGACCGTGTCCTCGTCACCCGAGATCGGATAGTTCACGCCGTAGATGTTCTGCGATGCATCGGTGAGGGCGAAAGCGGTGTTACGGAAGTCGTCCCAGGTCCAATCCGCCGAGGGGTACGCCAGGCCCGCCTTGTCGAACAGGTCCTTGTTGTAGATCACCGAGAGGTTGTCGATGATCGCGGGGAAGCCGATCACCTGCCCGTTCACGGTGGCCGTTTCGCGTGCCGCCGGCCAGAAGTCGTTCCAGTTCACATCGGGGGCCTGGACAGCTTGCGTGAGGTCGGCGATCGCGGGGCTCTTCGCGAGGTTCCCGCCCCACGAGCCGTACATGTACGCGATGTCGGGGTACGTGCCGGCGGCGATCGCGGTGGTCACCTTGGGAAGCAGGTCGCCGGTGTCGGTGCCGCCCGAGCTCGACACCACCTCGATGCTTGGATGGGTCGAGTTGAACTCGTCCACGAGCGCGCTGATGGCCTTCGCCGCGGTATCGGTCTGGCCGTGCCAGATCTCGATCTGGACCTTGCCGCCGGTCTGGTCGTTCGGATCGGCTCCCGATGAGCCGTTCGACGTGCAGGCAGCGGCGAGCGTCGCGAAGATCGCCGCAAGTGCCAGGGCTCGTTTCACGGTGCGACTCCTTCCGTCACGCTGGCGCCGCCAGCAGGGCGTTGGCTTCGTCGGCCGCGGCTTTCAGCGCGGACGCGGGATCCGCCTCGCCCAGGAGCACCGAGACGATCGCCTCTCCGACGAAGGAGGACAAGCGCGGGTACTGTGTGAGTGCGGGCCTGCTCCGGGCATCCGCCAGGTTCGACACCATGGTGTCGACTCCGGGGAACTCCTTTACGTACTGCTGGTACTGGGGCTGCTGGGTCGAGCCCGCGCGGATCGGCATGTTCCCGACCGCCAGTGCGTAAGTCATGTCCTGCTCCGGAGCCGTGAGCCATTTCAGGAACGCGACCGAGGCAGCCGTGCGCTCGGGGCTGTGATCGAAGACAACCCAGTTGTCGGCGCCGGCGATCGTCGTGTGCTGGCCGCTGAACGCCGGCATGACCTGCACGCCGTAGGGAATCTTCGCCGCCTTGATGTCGGGCAGCGCCCAGGGGCCGGTGACGAGCATGCCCAGGTGTCCCGAAAGGAACAGCTGCGCGCCCTTCTCGTCGGTCGAGTCCTGGTAGATCGACCCATCCTGCGCCATCTGCTGCAGGAACGTGAGGGCGCGCACGCCGGCATCCGAGTCGAACGCGACCTGCGTCTGGTCCTCGCTGAGGATCTCGCCGCCCTGTTGCCACAGGAGCGGCCAGAAGCGCCAGACCGTGTCCTCGTCGCCGGTCGTGGGCCAGCTCGTGCCGAAGGTGTTGGTGGCGTTGTCGGTGAGCGCGGCGGCGTCGGCGCGGAATTCGTCCCAGGTCCAATCGGGAGAGGGCTCGGGCAGGCCGGCATCGGCGAACAACTTCGTGTTGTAGATGACCGTGAGGTTGCCGGCGGCGGCCGGCACGCCGATCACGCGGCCGTCCACGGTCGCGGCCTCCTGCAGCGGCGGCCAGTAGTCGTTCCAGCCGAACGAGGGGTCCTGCGTGTACGAGGTCAGGTCAACGACCTTGTCGCTCTTCGCGATGTTCGCCGACCACGAGCCGAACAGGTAAGCGATGTCCGGGTAGGTCCCGGCCGCGATCGCCGTCGTCACCTTCGGCAGCATGTTGTCGACGGTGGTTCCGCCCGAAGTCGACTCCACGACGATGTCGGGATGGGTTCGGTTGAACGTTTCGATCAACGTGTCGAGTGACCGCTGTGCGA
>JAYUAK010000028.1:0-14141 GCA_043741335.1 Actinomycetota bacterium | reverse complement strand
GCGATTCCACGTAGCGCCGCTGGCCTTCGGCGTAGATCGTGTCGAACGCCAACGAGGACTTCCCGGAACCGGACAGCCCCGTGAACACGATGAGCTGGTCACGGGGGAGATCGAGCGTGACGTTCCTCAGGTTGTGCTCACGGGCGCCGTGGATGACGAGTCGATCGGTGCCCACGGGTCAAAGTGTAAAGGGGGGTCGTGACACTCCGGACAGCTCGTCCCCCCACTCGTCCCCCCAGCGGAGGTGGCGAGCCTCGGCGTAGCGGCTCCCGTGCTTGCGGGAGACGATCTGGCGTTCGATGCCGCCCTCCGTGCACAGCTCCAGCTCTACGAACCCGCCGTGCTGCCGTGGGTGACCGACCACCCGGGCCGGGGCGGGATGTGGATCGGGGCCCACCGCCACGTAGGAGAACTTCTCGTCCTCGTACGGCAGAGTGCCACCTTTCGCGTTGCGGTGTGCCCGATCTCGCTCCAGTCTGGTCGAGAAATGACACCAGCGCTCCGGCAGCTGTTGCATGGGACATGGTGCTTCCATCGGGCACGGGGCGAGCAGGTGCCACCCGCGTTCCAACAGCACCGTGCGCGCCTCGATCACCGCCTCGTATCCACGGATCGTGCCCGGCTCGACGATCACTGCGACTGCACCAAGGGAGCCGGCGATCCGGGCGATCGCCTCCCGCCGCTGCTCGGGATCGAGCTCCCCGAACGCATACGAACAAACGACGAGGTCGTGGGACTCGAGGTCGCTGTCGCCCTCGATGCGTGCCTCGATCCACGTGGTGGCGGCCGCGACCTCGTCGCCCGACCGGCCGGCGATGTCCCGCGCTGTCCCCAAGATTGCGGTCGTCCGATCCACTCCGGTCATGCGCTCGATCGACGGCCACACCGCGCGGGCGGCGTACAACGCCGTTCCCGGACCGGTGCCGAGATCGAGGACGGATGTGGGAGCCCACACGGGAACGCGGACGCTCACGGCTCGGAACGCGGCAAGGGTCGCCGCGTAGGTGGCGGGCATCCTGGCCTGCAGGTATGCGGCGATCCGGTCGTCGCCCTCCAGATCCGGCGCCTGTCCGGAGCGATAGGCCTCCGTCAGCAGGTGCCGCTCTTCGGCGGTCCGAGCGGCGCCACGTTCCGAGGTGATCGCCTCGATGGCCTGCGCGACCCCGGTGGGCAGACGTCGTTCGTTCATCTCGCACCATCATGGCTCTTGGCATCGCTCATGGCTTTCGGGCCTATCCTTCGCGGATGGACAGAGACCTGCGTCAGACACCGCTGTATCAAGAGGTCGAAGCGTTCTACCGGAACGCGCTCGAGCCGGGGTTCGGGACCATCACCGGCGCGGACGATCCTCAGCCCTCACCGGACAGGCAAGTCGTGGCGTTCACGGGGACGCGGCTCGACGAGCTGGTCGGCGAACCGCGATCCAGGATCTGCCTCGCCGACGTGCAGGGAGAGTCGCTCCACCAGGTCACGGACGGCCCGAACGACGACACGCATCCACGGTGGTCGCCCGACGGAGCGCGTCTGACGTTTCAATCGGATCGAACGCAAGCCGGTCGCTCCCAGCTCTGCGTGCTCGAGATCGGTTCGCTGGACACGGTGACGGCGCTCCCCGAGGTGCCCGGCACGGTCGAATACCACTCATGGTCGCCCGACGGCACCCGGATCCTGCTGGGCGTCGCCGGCCTGGGGGCGGATCAAGCGGGAGCGTCCGGTTCCGGCACGGTGCGCGCGGACGCCGATCTTCCGTCGTGGGTGCCGGCGGTCGAGTCGCCCGACAACGTCGACCGCGAGTGGCGGCGTCTGTGGCTGCTTGACGTCGAAGATGGCTCCGTCACTCCGATCACTCGTGAGGGCACGAACGCGTGGGAGGCCTCCTGGTGTGGCAACGACGAGGTGCTGGCGATCGTCTCGCATACCCCCGGCGAAGAGGCGTGGTATTCCGCTCCGCTCACGTTGATCGACGCGACGACCGGGGCCGAGCGCACGCTCGTCACGAGTGAGGTGCAGCTCGGTGTGCCCGTCGCTCCGTCCGACGGTTCACGGGCCGCGGTCATCGAGGCCGTCTGCAGCGACCGGCTGATCGTGGCCGGCGACGTTCTCCTGGTGGACCCGGCGACGGGCGACACGCGCCGCATCGACACCGGGGGCGTCGACGTCACGTCCCTGGATTGGCGCACGGACGACCGACTCCTCTACCTGGGGATCCGAGGGGTGAACACGGTCGCCGGGGAGATCGACCCGACGACCGGACTCGCGACCGAGCTGTGGTCATGGCCGGACGCGTCGGGTGACTGGTATCCCCTGGGCGCCTCGCTCGGCCCCGGTGCCGTCACGACCGTCTTGCATAGCTCTTCCCGATCCCCCGAAGTCGTCGTGGCCGACGAAGAGGGTGTGCGCGCGATCGCCTCGACGGCCCACGCCGGGACGCGTTTCCTCATGGACGCGATGCCCGCGCGCGAGCGGATCGCCTGGACGGCTCCCGACGGCCTCGAGATCGAAGGCCTCCTCGCCACGCCGCCGGGTCCGGGCCCGCATCCGCTCATCGTGCATGTCCACGGAGGCCCCGTGTGGGCCTACCAAGACGCGTGGCCTCGGTTTGGCATGGTGCCGCTGCTCGTTGCCCGCGGGTACGCCGTGTTCGAGCCGAACCCGCGCGGTTCGACCGGTCATGGCCAGAAGTTCGTGGGGATGGTGGTCGGCGATATGGGTGGCGACGACGTGCTCGACATCCTGGCGGGGATCGACTCGTTGGCCGCGCGCGGGATCGCAGATCCCGCGCGGATCGGCGTGACCGGCGGAAGTTACGGCGGTTTCCTGTCCTGCTGGCTGCCGGTGCGCGACCAGCGGTTCAAGGCGGCGGTCGCTATCTCGCCGGTGACCGATTGGACCAGCCAGCACTTCAACAGCAACATCGGCCACTGGGACAGCGACTTCCTCAAGGACACGCCGGAGCATCCGGGCGGCGAATACCACGCGCGCAGCCCGGTGTTGTTCGCCGACCGCGTGACGACTCCAACCCTCTTGACGGCGGGACGCAACGACCGGTGCACGCCGCCGGGCCAGGCGATCGAGTTCTACCGGGCGCTCCGCTGGCGCGGAATCGCAACCGAGGTGGTCATCTACCCCGAGGAAGGCCACGGCGTCGTGAACTTCCCTGCGCTCATCGATGTGATGACCAGGACCGTCGCGTGGTTCGAGCGG
This sequence comes from Actinomycetota bacterium, assembly GCA_043741335.1. Classification (GTDB taxonomy): domain Bacteria; phylum Actinomycetota; class UBA4738; order UBA4738; family HRBIN12; genus JBBQVZ01. The sequence goes on along the minus strand of JAYUAK010000028.1, from coordinate 10,937 downwards.
TTCATGCCGCCGGGCGCGCCGGCTGGGTAGGCTGGGTCATGGCCATCCGCGACGAGCTCGAGCTGCTGTCCACGAAGGATCTGCACGACCGCGCGATCGAACGCGCGAAACGTCACCTCGACGTCGGGTTCCTGTGGGATCTGGCGAAGGCGTTGCCGGTCGCCGAGGAGGTCATCGGCGACGACGAGCGGAGCAAGGTCGACATCGCCCGGCCGCTCGCCTTGATCAACGACTTCTTCGACGCCGGCGAGGGCGAGCTCGGCGAGGCCCTTCGCCCGATGTACGTCGACTACCTCGAGGAGCACGCCGACGCCTGAGCGCTCGCTCCTGTCGTACCGGGACGAGTTCCCCGTCTTGGAACGCAAGACGTACCTCATCAGCGCGTCTCTCGGGCCGGTGTCGACCCGATCTCAGCGCTACCTCGCGGAATACATGGACGCCTGGGCATCCAAGGGCGCGCCCGACCATGTGTGGATGGAAGACATCTTCCCGCGGATGGCGTCGCTGAAGGAGTCGTTCGCGGGGCTCACGCGATGCGACGCGGATGAGCTTGCCATTACGACGAACATCTCGATCGCGCTCGCGACGATCGCGTCGTGCCTCGACTTCACCGGAGAACGCCGGCGGGTGATCCTGTCCGAGCTGGACTTCCCGACCGACGGCCACGTGTGGTTGGCGCAAGAAAGGCGCGGTGCGGAGCTCGTGTGGCTCCGATCCGAGGACGGACTCACGATCCCGCTCGAGGCGTACGACGCGGCGATCGACGCACGCACCGCCGTCGTCATGGTGAACCGTGTGCTCTATCGCTCGAGCGCGATCGTCGACGCGAAGGCGATCTGCGCCATGGCGCGCGAACGCGGCGCGTTGTCGTTCGTGGACGACTATCACGGGATCGGGATCGTGCCGCTCGACCTGCACGACCTCGGGTGCGATCTCTACACGGCCGGCACCCTGAAGTGGTTGCTGGGCGGACCGGGCATGGCGTTCCTCTATTCGCGTCGCGAGCTGCTGCCGACGCTCGAGCCGGCGATCACCGGGTGGTTCGCGACCCGCGAGCCGTTCTCGTTCGACAACCAACATCTGGACTACCACCCGAGCGCCCGACGGTTGGAGCACGGGACGCCGCCCGCACCCGTGTTCTTTATCGCCCAAGGCGGGCTGGACATCATCTGCGAGGTCACGCCCGAGCGGATCCGCGAACGTCAAGGTGAGTTGACCGACCACGTCATCGCCCGCGCGGACGAGGCCGGGCTCTCGGTCCGGACGCCGCGCGACCGTGACGCGCGCGGCGGCGTCGTGAACATCGGCGTGGGCGAGGAGGCCCCGAAGATCTGCCACGCGTTGCTGGAGCGCGATGTCTGCACGGACTTTCGCGGCGACGGCCTGCGGATCAGCCCGCACTTCTTCAACACCGAAGCCGACATCGATCGCTGCTTCGAGGAGCTCCGGTCTCTCGTGTGAGTCGTCGCCGAAGGGAGGCTCGATGGCGACGTTCGTGATCGTGCACGGCGGCTGGGGCGGCGGCTGGGAGTGGCGCGACGTGTCGGATCAGCTGCGGCGTCGCGGGGACGACGCGTTCACACCCACGCTCACGGGCGTCGGCGAGCGCGAGCACCTCGCGGGACTGGAGGTCGATCTCAACACCCATGTTCGTGACGTGATCGGCGTTCTCGAGTGGGAGGACCTCGAGGATGTGGTTCTCGTTGGACACAGTTCGGCGGGGATGGTCATCACAGGGGTCGCGGACAAGGTGCCGCATCGTCTCGCCCTCCTCGTGTACGTGGATGCACCCGTGCCTGAAGATGGACAGTGCCTCCTCGATCTCGGCGACCCCGACTTCGCCGCAGCCCTCGTGAGATCGGCGGAGGCCGAGGGCGGGTGGCGGGTACCGTTTCCGTTCGGGGAAGACATCGCCGACTACCCCGAGCCCGTGGCGAGACGGTACCGATCGACGTTCCATCCCCTCGCCGCCTTCACGCAGCCGCTCCATCTGTCCGGCTCCGGCGACGGCCTCAAGCGAGCCTACGTTCGCTGCACGCGTCGGACCAGCTACGTCGAATCCGGGCCGGGTGCTGATGCGTTGTCGCGGTCCGCGGAGGCCGCGCGAGCCGCCGGATGGATCTATCGAGAGATCGAGGCCGCCCACGACGTGCAGATCGAGGATCCTGAAGGCGTCGCGGCTCTCCTCCATGAGCTGGCGACCGCGTCGGGATGAAGAGGCCCTGATCCGCGATGGTCGAGGATCACGACTCGCTCTTCCAGTAGTCTGACTCAGACTAGCGAACGGTCACCCGCACGCGCTGCGCCGAGTTGTTCGACAGGCCGTGGTGGTTCCAGGGCTCTCCGAGCGGTTGGACGTTGCCGGCGGCGTCGGTGGCCCGAACCGCGAGCTCGTGATCGCCGGGCGTCGCCTCCCAGACGAACGTCCAGGACCTCCAGGCGTGCTCGCCCACCGGTTCGCCCAGCTCGGCGTCGGCCCAGGTCGTGCCGCCGTCGGCGCTCACCTCCACTCGCTGGACGGCGCCCCACCCCGACCACGCACGGCCTTCGAGCCGCACCGGGCCGGCCTCCACCGTTCGGACGCGCGAGAAGAACTCCGGGAACCCCGGCGGGATCATCAGGGCTCGCGGCATCATCCGCGTGACCGGTGAACCTTCGTCCTCCTCGATTTGACGGAGCCGGTAGGCCCATTGCTGGAACCCGTCGAACGGCTGCGACACCGCCGTGATCGATCGGAGCCACTTCACGCTCGTCATGCCGTACCAGCCGGGGACGATCAACCGAACCGGGAACCCGTGTTGGGGCGGGAGCGGCCTGCCGTCGATCTCGTACACGAGCATCACCTCGTCAAGCGTCGCATCCGCGATCGTCAGGCTGCGCTCATAGTCGTGCTCGATGCCACCCTGGATCCCGTGATCCGCGCCTCGGAACACCAGCTCGACGGCGTCCGTCTCGAGTCCCGCTTCCTCCAGGATGGGCGCGAGCGGCGTTCCGGTCCAGCTCGCCGTCCCGACCGCCTCGCTGAGCCACGGTTGGCTGAGGGGGCGCGGGTGCAGCCGGGCCCGTCCGTTTCCCGCGCATTCCATGGTCACCGGAAGCGTGACGGCCGGGCGAGCCTTGAGGTCGTCCATCGTCAGCGAGAAGGGGCGCTTCACGCGACCGCCTACGTCGATCGTCCACGTCCGTTCGTCCGCCGCGGGGATGTCGAAGTGGATCAGCAGGTAGTGCATGCCGGGCGGCGTGAGGTCGTAGCGGAGCCCTTCGAGGGGCATCCCGTGGTTGCGGGCCGCGAGCTGCAGCTCTTCCTGGGTGATCCCGGTATCGGGGGCAGCGATCCCCGCGGGCACGTGGGTGTCGGTCACGCACACTGTCTACGCCTTCGCGACGCCCGCGGCAAGTGCGGGGTCAGCGTTCGCCCACGACGCGGCCTGCGCGCACCACTAGACGCAGGTCTTCGAACGCGCTCGGATCGTCCAGCGGGCTCCGCGCGAGCGCGATCAGGTCGGCGGGTGCGTCCAGATCGAGGGGAGCGCGGACCATCGCTTGGAGGATCTCCTCGGGCTCGAGGCCCGCGTCGCGGAGCAGGAGCACCTCGCGGGTGTCGATCCCCGGCGGAACCGCACCGTTGCCGAGGTCGGTGCCGTAGATGACGGTTCCTCCCGCGGCATGGAATCGACGGAGGTTGTCGATCGCGATGCGGATCTCGGGGGTATCGCGTCCGAACGACAAGATGTCGAGCGTGGAGACGATCCGAAGGCGTGCGGCGCACGTCTGGATCACCTCGTCGGACAGGCGGACCCACGGTGTGTGCGCGAGCTCGTCGATGCCGGCCCCAAGCGCGCGTTCGACTTGGCCCACTCCCTCCGCGTGCGCCGTGACCGGCAGGTCATGCCGACGCGCCTCGTCGCAGATCGCCATGAGCTCCGCGTCGGTGGGCGTGGGACCGGCTTCGGCGTTCAGGGAGACCTTGATGGCGGTCGCGCCACGACCGGCCAGGTCCGCCACGACCGCGACGGCGTCATCCGGCCCCGTCAGCTCGCGCCCGGTCCCTTCCGGCGCCCATCCATTCTTGGTCGGGTAGCCGCCGTGGCCGGTCAGCATCGGCCCCGCAGCACGCACGAGCGGTCCGTCGTACGAGGGCATCTCGGACAGGTCGGCGATCGGGAAGATCCGCTCGGGCGGCCATGCCAGGTCACGGACGGCCGTCACCCCGCGCCGCACGACGGCGGCCGGATCGGACAGCTCGATATGCACGTGGCGGTCGGCCACGGCCGGCATGAGGAACCCGTCGACGCGGAGCTCTTCGTCGGCGTCGCTGATCGGAGTGGCCGGTCCCGCGTACGTGATGACGCCGCCGTCGCACACGACCTGTGCGTCCTCGACCAGCCGGCCGGGTCCGAGCCACGCGAGCGCGGCCCGGATCGAAAGCGTCACGCGCCGACCCCTGCCGCCCGCAGCTGCTTCAGCTCCTTGCGCAGGTCGACGACCTCGTCTCGCAGCCGGGCCGCGTACTCGAACCGGAGGTCCTTGGCGGCCTCGTGCATCTCGTCCTCGAGCGATTGGATCAGGCGCGCAAGCTCTTCGGTGGGCATCTCAGGATGGGCGGGGCGCTGACGGCGCTCCTTCTTCGGCGTCGCGGTGGTCGTTCCACCGCCGAGGCTCAGCAGGATGTCGGAGACGCGCCGGCGGATCGTTTGCGGGTCGATGTCGTTCGCAACGTTGTACTCCATCTGCAGCTTGCGACGGCGCTGGGTCTCGCTGATCGCGGCCTTCATGGAATCGGTGATCTGATCCGCGTACATCAGCACGGTGCCCTCGACATTGCGCGCCGCGCGACCGATCGTTTGGATCAGCGATGTCTGGGAACGCAGGAACCCTTCCTTGTCGGCGTCGAGGATCGCCACGAGCGAGACCTCCGGAAGATCGAGACCTTCGCGCAGGAGGTTGATGCCGACCAACACGTCGAATTCCCCCAAGCGCAGGTCCCGCAGGATCTCGATCCGCGAAAGCGTGTCGACCTCGGAGTGCAGGTAGCGGACACGGATCCCCATCTCGACCAGATAGTCCGTGAGATCCTCGGCCATCTTCTTCGTGAGGGTGGTGACCAGGATCCGTTGGTCCTTCTCGGCGCGCTTGCGGATCTCTTCGATCAAGTCGTCGACCTGACCCTTCGTTGGACGGACCTGGACCTCGGGATCGATCAGGCCGGTCGGTCGAACGATCTGCTCCACGATACGCTTCGACACGCGGAGCTCGTACGCGCTAGGTGTGGCCGACATGTAGACGACCTGGTTCACGCGCTCGCTGAACTCGTCGAACCGCAGAGGCCGGTTGTCGATGGCGCTCGGCAGCCGGAACCCGTGCTCCACGAGCGTCGACTTCCGCGAGAGGTCGCCCTCGTACATGCCGTGCAGCTGCGGAACGGTCACGTGCGACTCGTCGATCACGACCAGGTAGTCGTCGGGGAAGTAGTCGAGCAGGGTGAACGGAGCGGTGCCGGGCCCGCGACCGTCGATGTGGCGCGAGTAGTTCTCGATGCCGCTGCAGAACCCGACCTCGCGCATCATCTCCAGGTCGTAGGCGGTTCGCATGCGCAGGCGTTCGGCCTCCAGGAGCTTGCCCTGACCGTCGAGCTCGGCCAGGCGTGTGTGGAGCTCTTCCTCGATCGTTCCGAGCGCGTGCTTCATGCGATCGTCGCTCGCCACGTAATGCGATGCCGGGTAGATGGTGGTCTCGGTCAGCTCTCCGACGATCTCGCCGGTCACCGGGTCGAAACGCGCGATCCGCTCGATGGTGTCGCCCCACCATTCGATGCGCATGCCGATCTGGTCATAGGGCGGGAAGACCTCGAGGGTATCGCCGGTGACGCGGAACGTGCCGCGCGCGCGGCTGACCTGATTCCGCTGGTATTGGATGTCGACCAAGCGCTTCATGGCGAACTCGAGCGGGATCTCGGTTCCCTTGTAGGGGCGAAGGATCTGGCCCAAGTACTCCTCGGGCGAACCCAGGCCGTAGATGCACGAGACGCTCGCCACGATGAGGACGTCACGGCGGGACAGCAGCGCCGCGGTGGCGGCATGGCGGAGGCGCTCGATCTCGTCGTTCACCGACGAGTCCTTCTCGATGTACGTGTCGGTGGTGGGGATGTACGCCTCGGGTTGGTAATAGTCGTAGTAGCTGACGAAGTACTCGACGGCGTTCTCTGGGAAGACCTCGCGGAACTCGTTCGCAAGCTGAGCTCCGAGCGACTTGTTGGGCGCGATGACGAGGGTCGGGCGTTGAACCGCCTCGACCACGTGCGCGATCGTGAACGTCTTGCCGGTCCCCGTCGCGCCCAGGAGCGTCTGGTACTGCTCCCCCGCGTTCACCCCCTCGATGAGTTGCGCGATGGCCGCGGGCTGGTCACCGGAGGGCGTGAAGTCGGAGACGATCTTGAACGGGGGCACGGAAGGATTGTAGGTCGAGCCGCCGACAGGGTCGTCAGACACCGCAGCGTTCGAGCGTGAGCGCCGCGAGCGAACCGGTCCCTCCGCTGTTGCGGAAGCGATAGCCGACGGCGAACATGCGGCCGGTCGCGGCGGTCACACCCCACAGGTGGTTGTCGCTCGGGCCCTTGTTCGCGCTGTCGACGACGACCCAGCTCGTACCGTCCCAATGCTCGACCAGCGTGTGAAGAGCGTTCGCCGGTCGATCGAGGCGGCCGCCCACGGCCCAGACGTCGTCAGGAGCGAGTGCGATGACGCCGGCCAGATCGGAGCTTCCCCCGAGCGTCGGACTCGGCACGATCGTCCACGCCGTGCCGTCCCAGTGCATCGTCAGCGTGTGGAGCCCGTGGAGCCCGACCGCCCACACGTCGTCGGTCGCGATCGCGGCGATGGACACCAGGTCGTTGTCGGCGACGTCCGCGTTCGGGCTCGGGACGCGCGTCCAAGCGGTGCCGTCCCAATGGAGGATGAGCGTCCGATCGACGAAGCCTTTCGTGAACCACGAGCCGACCGCCCACACGTCATCGGGCGCGACGGCGGCGACCGCCGCTAATCCGTTCGGGAACGGACCTTTGTTGGGACTTGGGATGATGGACCAGGCCGTGCCGTCCCAGTGTTCGATCAGCGTCCGGCTGGGCGCGCCCTGGCCGGACGATCCGACGGCCCAAACGTCATCGGGCGCGATCGCGGCGACACCGTTCAGCTGACCGTTCGCGGGATGACTTGCGTTCGGACTCTTGACGCGTGTCCACATGACCCCGTCCCAGTGTTCGATCAAGGTGCGGACCAGGTTGTTTGTCCTGATGGAGAGGCCAACCGCCCATGCGTCGTTGACCGCGCGAGCCGACACGGCCGTGAGCGCGCTGGTCGAGGCGTTCGAACCATCCGGCGACGGGACGACCGACCACGAGGTCCCGTCGAAACGTTGGGCCAATGTGTGGCCGATCTGATCCGTGTCGGTGAACACCGAACCGACCGCCCACGCGTCGGTGGGAGCAGAGGCACTCACGCCCTGAAGTTGACCGGAGCCCGCCACCGATGGTGGCTGCGGCGCCACCGTCCACGCGCCGGCGCACCCGCGCGACGCTAGTGGACCTGCGGAGCCGGACGGCGCCACGACCACGCCGAGAACGACAACCGACGCGGTCGTCGCGATCGCTCGCCACGCACGTCCTCGACGTCCCAACGCCCCACTCCCCTCGATCACATCCGACCCGCCGCGATGATCCGCTGCAGGAACTGCTTCGTCCGCTCCTGTTGCGGTTCGCGGAAGATCCGCTCCGGCGGACCCTGCTCCAGGATGACACCCTCGTCCAGGAAGCACACACGGCTCGCGATGTCCTTGGCGAAGCCCATCTCGTGGGTCGCGATCAGCATGGTCATGCCACCTGCCGCGAGCTCGCGGATCACGTCGAGCACCTCGGCGACGAGCTCCGGGTCGAGTGCGCTCGTGACCTCGTCCAACAGCATGATGTCGGGCTGCATCGCCAGAGCGCGCACGATCGCGACCCGCTGCTGCTGACCGCCAGAGAGTCGATCGGGATACTCATCGGCCTTGTCCTCCAGACCGAATCGGTCGAGCAACTCTTCCGCACGGCTCGTTGCCTCCGCTGTTGAGAGCTTCAGCACCTTCATCGGCGCGAGGGTGACGTTCCTCCGCACCGTCATGTGCGGGAACAGATTGAACGACTGGAACACGATCCCGACCTGCCGGCGTATCGCGTTCTGATCGACGCCGGCCGCCGAGATGTCTTGACCGTGCACGACGATCGATCCGGCGTCGATCGGCTCGAGCAGGTTGATGCACCGCAGCAGCGTCGACTTCCCGGATCCCGAAGCGCCGATCAAGCAGATGACCTCATGGTCGGCGACGTCGAGATCGACGCCGCGCAGAACCTCGAGATCACCGAATCGCTTCCGCACCCCTTCGAGGAGGATGGCTTGCGTCACAGAGCAGCTCCCGTTTGCCGCTTCCGTCGTTGCCGACCCACGAGCCAGTCCGTGAACCGGGTGAGCGGAAGCGTGATCACCAAGAAGCACAGCGCCGCACCCACGATCGGCGTGAAGTTGAAATCGGCGCTCTGGTAGATCTGCGCCTCGAGGAACGCCTCGGGGAAGGCACCTGCCACGACCGAGATGAGCGCAGTGTCCTTCTGCAACGCGATGAAGTCGTTCAGGAGCGGCGGGATCACCCGTCGCACGGCCTGCGGGACTACGACGAACCGCAGCGTCTGCCACCGGCTCAGGCCGAGTGAGCGCGCCGCCGCCGTCTGGCTCACGTGCACCGATTCGATACCGGCCCGGTAGACCTCGGCGACGTATGCAGAGTAGCTGAGGATGAGTCCGGCGATCCCCCAGAAGATAGGGCTCGATGGCACCCCGGGGATCTGCAACGCCGGGACGCCGAATCCCAGGAGATAGATCACGAGGATCGTAGGGATGCCGCGGAACATGTCCACGTAGATCGTCGCCATCAGCCGCAGCGGGAAGAACACGGGCCCGGGGAGGGAACGCATCAAGGCCAGGAGTAGGGCGAGCGCGAGGATGACCGGCTCGGCGATCAGGAACCATTCGATGTTGCGGCGGAACGCGCGCAGCACGTCCGGGAACGTCTTGCGGAACTCGGCGCCGTCGAAGAACGACTGCTTGAACTCGAGCCAATGCGACGAGTGCAGGACACCGACGACGATCGCCACGAGGACGATGACGGTGCTGATCATCGCGATCGCGACGCCAGGGGCCCCTTCCGCCCGGAGCGGCCCGAGGACCTTTGAGCTGCGCTCACCAGGGTCGAGGCGAGGGTCGCCGGGTTGGAAGTCGGCCAGCCCCGGCCCTCCGTAGGACACGTGGTCGTCCTGCTACGGCGTGAACACGGGGACGTCGCCGACGTTCGTCTTCTTGGACAGCCACTCCGTCGTCAACGACTGCAGCTCGCCGCTCGACTTCAGCTCCGCGATGGCCAGGTTGATACATGGGGTGAGCGAGCTCCCCTTCTGGAGGGCGATGGAGGCGTGGTCCGTCTTCCCACCGGTGGAGGGCGCGAACTGGCCGACGACGACGCTGTTCTTGACCTCCTGCACGTACGGGTCGGCCATGTACAGGGACGTCGGGAGATCGACGACCAGGCCGTCGACCTGGCCGGCGTTCAGCGCGGCGACGGCCAGGGCGAGCGTCTGGTAGGCGGCGGGCTTCGCTCCGATCACGTCCGTGACGTAGGCGTAGCTCGATGTTCCGATCGGCGCCGCGAGCGTGTAGCTCTTCAGGTCGGCGACCGAGGTCGCGCTCGTGATGGGCGTTCCTTTGACCGCAACCAGTGCCTGGTTCACATCCCAATAGCTGTCCGAGAGATCGACCGCCTGCGCGCGCTTCGCGGAGTACGAGATCTGCTCGATGGCGAAGTCCCAGCTCTTCGTCCCCGGGGCATACGTCGTGATGAACGGCGCGACGATCCAGGCGACCTGGCTGGCACTGAAGCCGAGCTTGTCGGCGACGGCGTACGCAACGGCGCTCTCGAACCCCTTCCCGGTGCTCGGGTCGTTGAGCTTCCACTGCGAACCCTTCTCCGAGCCGCCCTCGAAATACGGCGGATACGCAGGGTTGTCGGTACCCACGGTGAGCGCGCCTGCAGCATTGAACGTGGCGCTCGTCGCACAGTCGGCCGCGGTCGCAGGCCCGGTTGCACCCGTCGTGCCCGTCGTTCCCGTTGCACCCGTCGCTGCCGTCGAGCCCGTGGGACCCGCGCTCGTGTTGTCGTTGGAGCCGCACGCCACCGCGATGAAGGCCATCGCGACGAGCCCGACCAAGAACTTCCGCATCACGAAACCCCCTCGTTCACCTGCAGAGACGGCGGACCGCAGACGCCCCGGCCCGAAGCGCGGAGCCTAGCACAGCGACCTACTTCCGCGGTTCCCAGCTGAAGAAGCGCGCGGCGCCGATCAGTCCGGCGATGCCCCACACCGCCACGACGAGCACGTCACTCCACTTGAAGACGAACGGGGCGCCGTAGAACGAAGCCCGCATAGCATCGGCGAAATGGAGCACAGGGAAAACCTTGCCCACGAACTTGATCCATTCGGGTGTGTGGACCCCAAGCGGGATGAAGATGCCTGACAAGAAGAGCAACGGAAGCATCGACGCGTTCACGATCGCCGGCGACGCGTCGGCGTTGGGGATCACCGACGTGAGCGCGAGCGCAAGAGCGGCGAAGCTCAGCGAACCAACCAAGAGGACGACGAGGAACTCGAGGAGGTGCGGCACGCCGGGGATCTTGGCCTGATAGAAGGCCGCCCCGAATGCCACGGTGATCGCCACGAGGATGAGCGCGATGATGATTGCGTGGATCACTCTCCCGCTGAGATACGACCATCCAGGAAGCGGCGTGCCCTGGGTCCGCTTCAAGATCCCGAGGTCGCGGCTGAAGCAGACGCTGATCGCGATGTTCGTGTAACAGGC